>JAFGNC010000437.1 GCA_016927175.1 Gammaproteobacteria bacterium
CTGATAGTCGAGCTTGGTCTTGTCCCCTTCGTTGCGGCCCGTGACGGCGCCGGCATCGAAGAAAACGTTCTGCGTGTGCGTGCCGCTCACCCCGATCCGCTGCGTCGTCCGGCCGTGCTCGAGTCGCGCCTCGGCCCGGGCGAACCACTGCTCGATGCGGCTCGACACGTCGTCGTCCACGACCAGCCCCTGAGTCGGTCCGGGCGGAAAACTGAAGTCCTGCGAGTCGAACTCCTGGCGGGAGTCGATGTGGCGCAGGCTGCCGTTCAGCGTCAGCGCGTCGCTGACGAGCGCGCGGCCGCGCATCGTCACAGCCTCGTTCTCGAAGCCGTCCTTCTCGCTGCCGCCGCGGGCGAAGTTGTGGCCGTCCGTCGTCAGATGCGTCCATGACGCACCGCCCGTATACCGCTCGCTGCCGCCGCCGACCGAGACGCCGACAGTGCGCGTGCCGAAGCTGCCGGCCTCGGCCGAGAGTCCCGCGTCGAAGCCGGGCTCCCGCTCGCGCGTGATGACGTTGATGACGCCGCCGATCGCGTCGCTGCCGTACAGGGCGCTCTGCGGCCCGCGCAGGATCTCGATCCGTTCGATGTCCGCGACCAGCAGGTTCGCGAAATCGAACTCCGAGTCGGCGACCGGGTTGTTCGCTTCGACGCCGTCGATCAGAACGAGCGCGTGATTGCCTTCGGCGCCCCGGATCCGGACCTGCGTGACCGCGCCGAATCCGCCGCCGCGGCTGACGGCGAGGCCCGGCACGTCGCGCAGCGCGTCGGAGACGAAGGTCGGCTGGCGCAATTCGAGCTCGGCGCGCGTGACGACGGTCATGCTGGAGCCGACTTCATCGGCCGGCACCGCGACACGCTGCGCGGTGACGACGACGTTCTCGATGTCGTCGGAGCGTTCCGGGCCGGCATCGTCTGCGCCGGACGAAAAAGGGGCGAGGGCCGCGAGCGCGAACGGCAGCGCGGCGAGGGTCGAATTAGGCATGCTCAACTCCCGAGGTTACGGGCGGAACGCATGCCGCTGCCAGTGACGCCGGGGCGATGCGAGCCAACCCTTCATTGCCGAAAGAGTTGTCGCCACGACGGGTATCCGCACCGCGCGCTTCCCCGGCACACGGAAGGACGACACCGGCGGCAGGTTTCCTGGCTCACGGTTCGAGCGGTTTCGACAAGCCTTCCCAAAGCAGCCGCTTCAGTGGCTCTCGGCGCGAAACCTCACCGTCTACAGTTGCGGGGACAGCCGCAGCATCGCACTGCGTTCCCTTTTAACTCCGAAGAGCACCGCCTGGCGAAACGATAGGAGCGCGGCCCGTGATTTGCAAGCCGGGCGCGTGATCGAAACGCCGGGGCCGGAACGGGCCGCAGCGGGCGCGCCGATGCGTCGTGGTTCGCAAAGCCGCGCCGCGCGACTGTGCGACAATCACCGGTTCCGCCACCGAAGACATCGAGGAGACGATCCTGGTCCGTTACCGCGTCAGGCTGCTCGACCTGAACCGCCATCTGTTCGAGGTCGAATGCAGCATCGAAAACCCTGAAGCTTCGCAATGTTTCCAGATGCCGTCTTGGATTCCCGGCAGCTATCTGCTGCGCGAGTTCGCGCGCCATGTCGTCGCGATCGCGGCGGAGTCGGGCGGCGCCGCCAGGCCTCTCGAGCAGATCGACAAGAGCACGTGGTGCTGCCGCGGCGCGGAAGGCGAGGTCACGGTGCGGGCGCAGGTGTACGCGCTCGATCAGTCGGTGCGCGGCGCATGGCTCGACTCGAGCCGCGCGTTCTTCAACGGCACGTGCCTGTTCCTGATGCCGCAGCACCGCGAGAGCGAGCCCGTCGAGCTGTACATCGAGCCGCCGCGGCATGCGGCCTGCGAGGACTGGCGCGTAGCGACGGCGATGCAGCCGGTGAACGTGGACGAGCAGGGGTTCGGCAGCTATCGGGCCGCCGATTACGACGAGCTGATCGATCATCCGGTGGAGATCGGCGATTTCGAAAGCGTCGAGTTCGAGGCGGCCGGCGTGCCGCACCGGCTCGTCGTCGCGGGCCGCTTCGAGTCCGATCTCGAGCGCGTCGCGACGGATCTGAAGCAGCTGTGCGAGACGCAGATCGACTTCTTCGGCCGGCCGCCGCCGTTCGACCGGTACTGCTTCCTCGGGCTTGCCGTAGGCGACGGGTACGGCGGGCTCGAGCATCGCGCCTCCTCGAGCCTCATTTTCAGCCGCGACGACCTGCCGAAGCCCGGCGAGCCCGGCGTGCCGCCCGACTACCAGCGCTTCCTGGGCCTCGCGAGCCACGAGTACTTCCATACGTGGCACGTGAAAAGGACGAAGCCGTCCGCCTTCGTGCCGTACCGGCTCGACCGGCGCAATCACACGCGGCTGCTGTGGGTTTTCGAAGGCATCACGAGCTACTACCAGGAGCTGCTGCTGCTTCGCAGCGGGCTCGTCGGCACGAAGACGTTTCTGCAGCGGCTCGGCGAATCCCTGACGCGCGTGTATCGAACGCCGGGCCGGCTCCGGCAATCGCTCGCGGCGTCGAGCTTCAATGCGTGGGACATCCTTTACAAGCCGGATCCGAACAACGCGAACGCCGCGGTCAGCTACTACGGCAAGGGGGCGCTCGTCGCGCTCGCGCTGGACCTGACGCTGCGCACGTCGGGTGCGACGGAAGCGACGCTCGACGACGTCATGGCGGAGCTCTGGCGGCGTCACGGCGCGGCGGGCGTCGGGTTGCCCGAGGACGCGTTCGAGCCGCTCGCCGCGGAAGTCGCGGGGCTGGATCTGACCGACTTCTTCGACACCGCCGTGCGCGGCACCGACGATCCGCCGCTCGCGGAGCTCTTCGCCGGGGTCGGCATCGTGCTCGAGCGCAGGCCGCAGACAGGTCCGGACGATCGTGGCGGCACGCCCCGGGGAGCGAACGGCGAGCCGCTGACGCTCGGCGCCGCCTACCGCCCGCGCGACTCGGGGCTGGAGCTGACGATCGTCTACGACGACGGTCCGGCGCAGCGGGCCGGGCTCGCGCCCGCGGACGTGCTGATCGCGCTCGATCGCCTGAAGGTCAACGAGCGCAACCTGAGGAAGCGGCTGCAGCGTTTCGAGCCGGGTGAGCGCGTGACGGCGACGCTGTTCCGCGGCGACGAGCTGCTCGAGGTCGGTCTCGTGCTGCGGCCGGCGCCCGCCGACACGTGCTACCTGCGCGTCGACGATGCGGCGGACGAGACCGCCGCGGCCCGCCGCCGCGCCTGGCTGGGCGACTGACCGCAGGGGCCGGAGCCGGCGAAACCATGAGCCTGCGCGGCACCGTACCGTAAAATACGGTCCGTCCCGCAAGATCACCGAAACGACGTCCGGCGCACCCGGTCGCCCGACAGGCGGTCGGAGGATTCCGGCAGGACAGACGGCACCCGCACATGATCGAACTCGGCATCAAGTTCACGCTCGCCTACCTGCTCGGCTCCGTGCTCGGCAGCCTGATCGTCGGCTGGCTGCGCGGCGGCGTCGACATCCGCAACCTCGGCAGCGGGAACGCCGGCGGCACGAACGCGCTGCGCACGCAGGGAAAATGGTTCGCGTTGTGGGTCATGGTCGTGGACATCGGCAAAGGCATCGCCGCCGTGGCCTGGATCCCGGCGCTCGATGTTCCGGGAGTCGGCATCGACGCCGCCGTATCGCGGGACCTGATCCTGTACGCGGTCGGTTTCGGCGCGGTCCTGGGGCACGTGTTCCCGGTGTGGTTCGGCTTCCGCGGCGGCAAAGGCGGCGCGACCGCGGCCGGACTGCTGCTCTACTTCGATCCGTTGCTGGCCGTGCCAGTGCTCGGCGCATGGCTCGCGATCATTCTGGTGACCGGTTTCGTCGGATTGTCGACGATGGGCGCGGCGGTCGGCGCCGCGGCGTTCATCGGCCTGACGCGGCTGCCCGAGCAACACGCGTTTTTCACTTTCTCCTGTCTCGTCGCCGCGCTGATCGTCTACACGCACCGCGGCAACATCCGCCGGATGCTGGACCGCACGGAGCCCCGCTTCCGCCGGTTCCAGGGCAGCAAATAAGGCGTTGGCCCGCAGCGCCCCGCAATCTTCCGACCCGCTCCATGCCGGCGCGCTGCGGCAGGCGCTGCCGCCGCGCGCGGCGCGCCGCGTCGCGCGTCTCGACGTCTACGCGGACGTCGACTCGACGAGCGCCCACCTGCTGCGCCGTTCGCCGCCGCCCGCCGGGCAGCTGAACGTCTGCATCGCGGATCACCAGACGGCCGGGCGCGGTCGGCTCGGGCGGCGCTGGAGCGCGCCGCCGGGCGCCGCGCTGATGCTGTCCGTCGGCTGGCTGTATCCGCCGCCGCCGCCACTCGCGCTCGCGGCGCTGCCCCTTGCCGCCGGGGTCGCGGCGCGGCGCGCGCTCGAGCGATCCGCGGGGCTTTCGATCGCGCTCAAGTGGCCGAACGATCTCGTGTGGGACGGGCGCAAGCTCGGGGGGATCCTCGTCGACACCGCGCGCGCCGACGGTGCGACTCACGTCGTCATCGGCATCGGAATCAACGTCGCGATGCCGCAGCAGGCGCTCGACGGCATCAGCGACTGGCCGCGCGGGGCCGTCGATCTGTCGCGCGCGATGGCCGGTCCCCCGCCGCGCCGGCAGGCGCTGGCCGTTGCGCTGATCGACGACCTCGGCGAGATGCTCGCGGATTTCGACGCGGGCGCGGCGGCATACCTCGAGGAGTTCGCGGAGGCGGATGGCCTGCGCGGACGCCGCGTCACGGTCCGCGAGGCGCGCCTCGAGTGGACCGGCATCGCACGCGGCATAGAACGCGACGGTGCGCTGATCGTCGAGACGGACGGCGGCGCCCCCCGCCGCGTCCTGTCGGGCGACGTGTCGATCAGGTACGCCTCGTGAGCACGCTCGTCGTCGACATCGGCAACGCCCGAATCAAGTGGGCGCGCGCGGACGGCCCGCGTATCGCCGCGCCCGGGAATCTGCCGCATGCGGGCCGGGCCGAGGCCGCGATCGAGGCGGCCGTCGCGGCATTCCCGGGCGACACGGACCGAATGGTCGTGTCGAACGTCGCCGGCGAGGACACGGCCGCCGCGCTGGCGGCCCTGGCGGCGGCGCGCTTCGGGCTACGGCCCGAGCTCGTCAGGCCGGCAGCGGAAGGCTTCGGCGTGCGCTGCGGCTACCGGGAACCGGCGCGGCTCGGCGCGGACCGCTGGGTCAGCGTCGTCGCGGCGCATCGGGCGGCGGCTGCCGAAGATCGCAGGGCGAGAGCCGCCTGCGTGATCAACGCAGGCACGGCGCTGACGCTCGATGCGGTCGATGCGGGCGGGCGCCATGTCGGCGGTCTGATCATGCCGGGACCGCGCATCGTCGCCGCCGCGCTCGAGCGAAACACGCGCCGAATCGGCGCGACGAGCGCACCCGCGGCCGTGCCGTCCGGTCTCGGCCTGTTCGGCACGAGCACGGACGAGGCCGTCGGGCATGCCGCGCTGCTCGGCCCCGCGGCCGCGTTCGACCGCGCCATCGCGCTCTTCGCGCGCGAGACCGGCGAGCAGCCGATCGTGTTCCTGGCCGGCGGGGATGCCGAAATTCTGAAGCCGTGGCTGGAAACGGAGGTCCGGCTCAGGGCAGACTTCGTGCTGGAGGGGCTGGCCATGATCGCCGACAGAACGACTTCGGCCCGGCCGTAATCGCCCGGGACCGCCTGGACGAGTCCGAGAGGCCACGATGCGAAACCTGTTTCTC
>JAFGNC010000438.1 GCA_016927175.1 Gammaproteobacteria bacterium
GGCGCTGGTCACGACGCCGCCGATGTCGTCGGCATCGATGGCCGGCGCGCCGCCGGGCTGCGCGGAGGCAAGTCGCCCGGTGCCCGCCGCGAGCAGCGACACGGCAATGAGGCCGGGTAGCGCTCTGCGTCCGATCATGCTGGTCTCCCCCAAAGGTCCGCTCCGCCGCGAACTGGCGCACCCTGCACAGCTACGCTAGACCCGCCCCGAAGTACCGAACCGGTGCAGAAAAACGCCGAAAAGTGCCGAAAGTTGACGCCGCCCGCAGCCAGCTTTGGCCCAAAGGTGAGACGACGCCGGAGCTCGCGAACCCCAGGGCGCTGATCGAGCTCACCTATTCATCACTGAACCGGTCGACCCAGTCACGGTAGATGTAGGGAGGACAGCCGGGAAGATTGCGCCCAAGCGCGCCGAACTCCTCGCAGCGGGCAAGAGCGGCCGCGACGCCTTCCTGAATCCATTCGAGCGTCTCCGCGTGTGTCATCGGCCTCGAGACGTGGTTCGGCGAGACCATGTCGACCTCGAGTCCGTAGTGCTCCAGATTGTCCTCGTAGGCCTCCGCCCAGAACGAGAATTGGTTCGCCGGCGTTGCAAGATCGGCTTCGATGAGAGTCCGACTCTCGGGCGCGTAGGCGAAAACAGCGTTTGCCATGTGGTTGTTCTTGACGACCTGATAAATGTCGAGTGTCATCTCCTCGTCCTGTAAGCGCAGATGCCCGTCCACGGGGATGAAGTCCAGCGTCCCGCCATAAGGGTTCGGCACGATATCCGCGAAGTTCGGGGCGGGCCGTGTCGCCATGTCGGCGAGAATTTCCCGGTTACCGCGATGGGATATGACGGTAAGGCCCGCCTCTATTGCGGCACGGAAACCTCTCGTGTGATCGAAATGATGATGCGAGACGATCAGGTGCGTCAAAGGCTTCCCTTCTACCAGTCCGTTGGCCAACTCAATCACTGCTCGTGAATGTTCGAATGTGCCGCCCAGTTCGAATATCACGAGGTGATCGGCGAATTCGACGATCGTGTGACCGCCCGGATCGAGGTGCCAGATGCCGTCGGCCACTTCCGTCACGGCGATATCATTCGCCGGCGCGATAGGCGGAAGTGGAGGTTGCTCGACCACGACGTCCGGCGCAGAGATGTCCGGCATTTGGTCCGAGTTGACGTAGTAGCCGTCCAATAGTCTCGTCTGGACCAGCGTACTACGCCAGTCGATCGTGGACGACCACGTCATCGGCAACTGCACGGCATCCCACGCTTGATAGCCGACGAAGGTGGTCGTCATGACCAGCTCCCCTAGGTTCTGGTGAGGAAGCGACCACCTGACCCAGCGGGGCAGCATTGTCGACGGCTCGATCCCAAGCGTAACCGAGCCTTCGTCGATCACGAGATCCACAACCTCATATCCGTCCTCGGTCCTGAGATTCTCGGCAACAGCGTCTCCGCTCAATACAGCCCTGATCGCCGCAAGGGGATGACTCAATGACTCGTAAACGCGGAAAATCCTGCCATCCGGTTTTCCCCACGCGCCGCCGGTGGTCCACTCTGGCAACCTTCGCGCTTCGCCGTCCGCAGTAAGCGCGTAGCCCACGTCGCCGTCGACTCCCCATGCCGAGGACGAGAAGCTGTGACCGAACACCCCACCGAAAGGAAACATGAAGTTGTGGCGATACCGCGTAAGGTACCTATCGTTCTCGAAGTCCCAGATCGCGGACATATTGGGGTTTTCCGCCCACTTCTGAATCGCGCCCGGATCGCCGGTAATGTTACCTCCGCCCCAGAAGTACGCTTCCATGCCATAGCCATTGGCCTCGATAGTGCGTACGTCGAGAATCGCATGGGCCCCTCCCATCTTCTCGACCACACGGTCGATGAGCGCGTCCGCAGAAGATTGAGCCGACACGACGCCGATTTGAAACGGCACCGACAAAATCAAGACGAACGTTCCCACGCCCGAGGACAGTATGCGTTTCTTCATGTCTTACCCAAGTGTGATGCGTCCAACCTTCAGTCCTGCGGGCCCGCGGTTAGACGTAGCCTTTGAAGTTGCGGGGGGCAGAGGTTTGCGGGCTGGCTTAAAATCGCGAACGCCAAGCTCCTCGCCATGGAACGTGTACTCGCTTCATCGAGCGCCGCTAGACTGCGCGGAGGCAAGTCCTCCGGTCCCCGCGAGCAGCGACACGGCGATGAGGCCTGGTAGCGCTCTGCGTCCGATCATGCCCGTCTCTCCCAAAGGATCAGCTCCGCCGCGAATTGGCGCACCCTGCACAGCTACGCTAGACTCGGCCGGAAGTACCGAACCCCTTCAGAAAAACACCGAAAAGTGCGGAAAGTGCCTGCTCCGCCCGCAGCCAGCATCGAATTCGACGAGTTTGCGGTCGATCTCGGCCAGCGGACGCTGCACCGGCGCGGCGAGCCTGTTCAGCTGCCATCGCGGGCTTTCGACACGCTCGTTTACCTGATCGAGCATCGAGACCGGTGCGTCCGCAAGGACGAGATCATCGGCGCGATCTGGCACGACGTCGTCGTCACCGACGACAGCCTGATCCACGCGATTTCGGTGCTGCGCCGCGTGCTGGGCGACGAGCGCCATCAGCCGAAGTTCATACAGACGGTGCCGCGGCGCGGCTACCGGTTCGTCGCTGCGGTCGAAGAGCCGCAACCGGCGGAGGCGCAGGCAGCGCTGGGAGCCGCACCGGCCGGCGAGATCGCGGAATCGCTGGCGGCCGGCGGGCTCGCGGAATCGCCGTCGGCCGGCGAGTTTGCGGAATTGACGCCGGGTGGCGAGCCCGCGGAATCGCCGTCGGCTGCGACGCGTCGACCGCCGGAGCTCGCGGAGTCACCGACGGTTGCGACGGGTCGACCGCCGATCGGACGCGGACATTGGCTGATCGCCGGCGGCGGCATCGCGGCAGCGGCGGCGGTCGCGGCAGCCGCGCTGCTCTGGCTCGGCGATTCGCGCCCGCGGGGAGCGGCGTCACTACCCGCGGGCATTCAGCTTTTCCAGCCCGCCCCGGCCGGCGCGAGCCTCGTGTCCGGCGGCGTGCTGTCCCCGGACGGCCGGTACCTCGCGTTCATCGCGAGCGACGACGAGACCGGCCGCACGGGATTATGGATCCGCACTCTGCATACCGACTCGCTCAAGCGCCTCGACGGCTCCGACGGCGCCTCGAAACCGTTCTGGTCTCCCGACTCCCGGCAGATCGCCTGGTTCGCGAACGGCAAGCTCAACGCGACCGACTTGGCGAGCGGCGCGACGAGGACGATCACGACGGTCTTCGCCGCCGCCGGCGGCACCTGGGGATCGGGCGGCACGATCCTCTACGCCGAATGGGCGAGCGGCCTTTACGCCGTGCCGGCCTCCGGCGACGGCCACGTGAGATCGATCGAGACGCTCGACCGCGACGAAGACGACATCGCATTCGCGTGGCCGCAGTTCTTCCCGGACGACCGCCGTTTTCTGTACCAGGTGAGAAGCCTAGACCGCGAACGGGCGGGTGTTTACGTCGGCGACCTTGAAACGCAGCAAAGCGTCAAGCTGCTCGAGACGACCTCCTTTGCCGCATTGGCTCCGCCGCATCACCTGCTGCACGTCAAGAACGACCTGCTGATCGCGGACGAGATCGA
>JAFGNC010000439.1 GCA_016927175.1 Gammaproteobacteria bacterium
AGTTGGCGCGCGGGTCGCCCGCGAGCACGAGGAAACCGTAATCGGCGAAGGAGCGCTGCTCGGCCTGCGCGACGTGTTCCCGGAGGCCGAGATCGATGCGCCGCGTCAGCTCCTCCGCCATGCCGCGGTACTGGTACCAGGCCTCCCACTTCAGCTGGCCGTACGCCTGCCAGATGAGCACGCCGGTGGGCAACGCGAGCCCGAGGAAGATGAGGGACAGCAGGAGCGTGAGGCGCCAGCCGGCGAAGCGCGAAAGCAGCGTGCTGGATGACATCGCGGACAGGCTCACGCGCCGGCGAGGAGCAGGCGGTAACCGGCGCGTCGTACGGTGATCAGGTTCGCGGGCTCCTTGGGATTCGCCTCGATCTTGCGCCGCAGCTTGGCGACGTGGATGTCGACGGTGCGTGTCTCCAGCCCGAGGTTGCGCGCGTACCCCCAGACCTTGTTCAGCAGCTCCTCGCGCGAGACGGCCCGCCCGGCGTTGGCGGCGAGGTAGCGCAGGATGTCGATCTCGCGCCGGGTGAACGCGAGCTCGGTCTCGCCCGCGCGCCCGCTGAGATTACCGGTGTCCACGACCACCCCGCTCACCAGCGTAATCGTGTGGCCGTCCAGCCTTCCCGCCTCGGAGCGGCGCAGCACGGCCTTGACCCGCAGCACGAGCTGCTGGATCGAGAAGGGCTTTGCGACGTAATCGTCGGCGCCCAGCGTGAGCCCGTGGATGATCTCCTCGTCGCTGCCCTTCGCCGTCAGCATGATGATCGGCTGGTCCCGGTCTTCCGCGCGAATCGCATCGCACACATCGAACCCGTTCATGCCGGGCAGCATGACGTCCAGCAGCACGAGGTCGTAGCGGCCCGTGCGGGCCTCGTCCAGACCGGCGGCGCCGTCGCCGCGGCTCTCGACGTCGAAGCCATGGTAGACGAACACGTCGACGAGGCCGTCTCGTATGGCGGCCTCGTCCTCCACGATCAGGAGCTTCGGTTTCCTCGTCATGCCGGCAAGGCTACCAGCGCGGTCTCGCGCGAACAGTGACCGAATGTAAATTCTCTGTAAATCCCCGCGCAAACCTTTTACCGACTCCTGCCTGTGACCCGCGGCGGATTTCGCCGAGGATCGACGGCATTCGCAAACACGCTGGACACGGGAGAAGCGCGCATGGCCCTCATGACCCGGATAACACGCCTGTTCAGGGCAGATCTCAACGCCGTGCTCGACCAGATCGAGGAACCCGAGGCGCTGCTTCGGCAGGCCATTCGCGAAATGGAGGACGACCTCGCCCTGGGCGAGCAGCGGATTCGCGCCGCGACCCAGGAGCAGGCGGAGCTCACCGCGCGCAAGCAGGAGCTGGAGCAGTCGCTCCCCGAGCTGGAAGGCGAGCTGGAGCTCTGCTTCGCCTCGGAGAAGGAGGACCTCGCGAAAAGCCTCGTCCGGCGCAAGCTCGAAGTACGGCGCCTCGTGAAGCACCTCGACGCGAGGGCCCGGGCGGCCGGGCAGTACGTCGGGGAGCAGCGGAAGCTCCTGGAGGAACATCGCCTCACTCTGGAGGGGCTGAGGCAGAAGGCCGAGATATTCTGCCGGCGCCCGCAGGACCCGGTTGCCGGCTCCGGGGCGAGCGATGCGTTCGCCCGCGACCTCGCCGTGAGCGACGATGAAGTCGAGATCGCCTTCCTGCGCGAGCAGAGCAAGCGGAGGGGGTCATGAAGCGTCCGTCGTTCGGCCACGGCGTGCTCGTCGCCCTGGGCATCGCGCTGGCGGCCGGAGCGGCGTTCGTGTCTCTCGCACCGTTCCTCGGCGGCATGACGAGCCTGCGCCTGCTGGTTCCGCTGATGGTATTGGCCTACTTGCTGTGCCTGCTCCGGCGCAGCACGGAGACGGAGACGACCGGACGGATCACGACCCTCGTGCTGTGGTGCGCCGTTTCCTTCGCCGCGTGGTTACTGGCGCCCCCGTTTCCGGTGTACGTGATGCTGCACGCGGGAATGCTGTGGCTGGTGCGCTCGCTCTTCTTTCATTCGAGCCCGCTTTCCGCCCTGCTCGACCTCGGCCTTACCGCGCTCGGCCTGTCGGCGGCGACCTGGGCCCTCGGCCGGTCGGGCAGCCTGGCGCTCGCGACGTGGTGCTTCTTTCTCGTGCAGGCGGCGTTCGTCGCAGTGCCCTCGCGGCCGGGGCTTCAGGCGGCCGGTCCCCTCGAGCCTGGCGACGAGGCATTCGAGAGCGCTCGTCGCCGTGCGGAAGCCGCGCTGCGGCAACTCTTTACACACTGACGAACGACAGAGGACTGAATCATGAAAACCGCAATTTTGGCCATGGCATTGTTCGGCATCACGATCGGCGCCGTGCTCGCCTATCCGAGCCTGCAGAGCGGACCACGGGACGTCCCCGATCCCGTCGACCCTCTCATTACCAGCCATCAGAAACCGAAGATCGACGTCGTCTTCGTCCTGGACACGACGGGCAGCATGAGCGGCCTCATCCAGACGGCCAAGGAGAAAATCTGGTCGATCGCCACGACCATGGCCTCGGCGCAACCGACGCCGGAGATCCGCATCGGCCTCGTCGCCTATCGCGACATCGGC
>JAFGNC010000440.1 GCA_016927175.1 Gammaproteobacteria bacterium
GCCCGACGCGAGCATGCCTTCGACGTTGACGTACGGCGACGCGGATACCACGGAAGGCGCTTCGGTCAGCCGCCGCGCGACGGCGTCGGCGTCGGTGAGCCCGCCCTCCGGCGCCGACACGCTCGCGTGCGCCGTCATGCTGAGCAGCCGGTCACGGAGCTCCGCCTCGAGGCCGTTCATGACCGACAGGATCACGATCAGCGCGGCGACGCCGAGCGCGACGCCGAGCAGCGATGCGCCGCTCATGAACGACACGACGCCGCGGCGGCGGCGCGAGCGCACGTAACGCAGGCCGACGAAGGCTTCGAGGGGCTGGAACATCGTCCGGCATTAAACCACAGGCCGCGGAAGTGTGACCGGTGCCTCAAACCGCGGCCGCCGCCGGTTGCTATAGTCGGCCCGGCCACGGAGGACCCGAAACCATGCCGTACAAGAAAATGCTCGGCCTGCTGATTCTCGCCGCGGCGCCGATGGCCGGGGCGGACGTGCTTCTGCTCGACGGCGTCGAGATGAACGCCCAGACCGCATCGTCCCGGCCGGCGCGGGGCATGACCATGACGCGCGTCGAGGCCGCTTTCGGCGCCCCGACGAGCCGCCGCGCCGCGATCGGCGACCCGCCGATCACGCGCTGGGACTATCCGGGCTTCAGCGTCTACTTCGAATACGACCACGTCATCCACGCCGTCGCCCGGCGCTGACCCGCGCACGCCGTCGCCCGGCGCTGACCCGCGCACGCCGGCATCGACGTGCCGGCCCGGAACGGCCCCGCACCGCGCTGTGAGATAATGCGCCCTTTTCGCAGCCGACGGGCCTCTGATGGACCAGATGAAGCCGTGGGTCGGCCTACCGCTGCCCACGACCAACGCGCGTCACCTCGTTTGGGGACATTTGCACGGAGCCGGCGTCAGCCTCGCCGCCGCGGAGGCCGCGGCGCGCCATCCCGGACCCGTATTCATCGTGACCCCGTCTGCCGCCGTCGCCGACAGGGTCGAGCGTGAAATCCGGTTCTTCGCGGGCGACGCGACCAAGACCTACCACTTCCCCGACTACGAGACGCTGCCCTACGAGCCGATCTCGCCGCCGCAGGACCTGCTGGCGGAGCGGCTGTCCGGCCTCAATCGGCTCGCGCAGGGCGAGCGCGCCGTGTTCATCGTCGACGCCGAGGCGCTGCTGAACCGGCTGCCGCCGCCGGAGTTCATCCGCGGCCGCTCGCTCGAGCTCACCGTCGGCCAGGTCCTCGACCGCGACACGCTGACCCGGCAGCTCGTCGACCATGGCTACATGCGTGTGGAGCAGGTGTCGGAGCCCGGCGAGCTGGCCGTGCGCGGCGCGCTGCTCGACATCTTCCCGACCGGCGCGGACGAGCCGGTCCGCGTCGACTTCTTCGACGACGAGATCGAGACGCTGCGGCTGTTCGACCCGCAGACGCAGCTGACCCGCGCCGAGACCGACTCGGTCAGCGTGCTGCCCGCGCGCGAATTTCCGTTCGATCAGCAAGGCATCGCGGGCTTCAGGCAGCGTTTCCGCAAGCAGTTTCCGATCGAGCCGACGCGCTGTCCCCTGTACCGCGACATCTCCGAGGCGCAGCTGCCGGCAGGCATCGAGTATTACCTGCCGCTGTTCTTCGACGAGACGGCGGGGCTCCTCGACTACCTGCCCTCCGGCCGCGCCGCCGGGGGCGATGCCGGCGGCGACGGCACCGGGGACGATGACCGCGCACCCGGTCTCGTGATCCTGATCGAGGACGCGACGGCGGGGCTCGACGAGGGCTGGCGGCTGATCGAGGAGCGCTACGAGCAGCTTCGCGGCGACATCGAGCGTCCGGTGCTGCCTCCCGATCGGGCTTTCCGCCCGCCGGCCGACGTGCTGGCCGAGCTCGACGAAAGGCTGACGCTGAGGCTCGTGCACACGGAGATCGAACCGGACGACACGAGCTACAACGCGCCCGCGTCGCATCCGCTCGCGGGCGGCGTCGGCGCGGACGTCGACCGCATCGCGCGCTGGCTCGACGCCGGCGGCGACGAGCGCACCCTGGTCGTGACGTCGTCGCCGGGCCATCGCGAGATGCTGCTCGAGCTGCTGCGGGGCAGAGGTCATTCGCCGCGCAGCGTGACCGGCTGGCAGGCGTTCGTCGACTCGGACGTCGCGCTCGGGATCGCGGTCGGCGAGCTCGAGGACGGGCTGCGGCTGCCCGAGCTCGAGCTTCGCATCATCACGGCCGAGCAGCTCGGAATGGAGCGCGCGCGGCAGCGCACGCGGCGCCGCCGCGCGGCACGGGATCCCGAGACGATCATCCGCGAGCTGACGGATCTCGCGGTCGGCGCGCCGGTCGTGCACGAGGAGTACGGCGTCGGCCGGTATCAGGGGCTCGCGACACTCGACGTCGACGGCGTCACGACGGAATTCCTGCTGCTCGAGTACGCCGGCGGCGACAAGCTGTACGTGCCCGTGCAGAGCCTGCATCTCGTCACCCGCTACAGCGGCTCGTCGCCCGAGCAGGCGCCGCTGCACCGGCTCGGCACCGACCAGTGGGCCAAAGCGAAACGCAAGGCCGCGCAGCAGGCGCGCGACGTCGCCGCGGAGCTGTTGAACATCTACGCGCAGCGCGCGGCGCGCAAGGGCATCCAGTACTCGCTGGCCGACGACTATCAGCGCTTCGCGCTCGAGTTCCCGTTCGAGGAGACCGAGGACCAGCAGACCACGATCGAGCAGGTGCTCGGAGACCTGACGCGCGAGCAGCCGATGGACCGCATCGTCTGCGGCGACGTCGGCTTCGGCAAGACGGAGGTCGCGCTGCGCTCGGCATTCGTCGCGGTCAACGGCGGCCATCAGGTCGCCGTGCTCGTGCCGACGACGCTGCTCGCGCAGCAGCACTACCGCACGTTCGCCGACCGTTTCGCCGACTGGCCCGTGCGCGTCGAGCAGCTGTCGCGCTTCGGCGGCGCCAAGGCCACGAAGAGCGTGCTCGAGGGGCTCGCGAGCGGCTCCGTCGACATCGTCATCGCAACCCACAAGCTGCTGACGAGCGACGTCAGGTTCAGGAACCTGGGTTTGGTCATCATCGACGAGGAGCACCGCTTCGGCGTCAAGCACAAGGAGCAGCTCAAGCGGCTGCGCGCCGAGGTCGACGTGTTGACGATGACGGCGACGCCGATTCCGCGCACGCTGAACATGTCGCTCGGCGGCTTGAGGGACCTGTCGATCATCGCGACGCCGCCGGCGGAGAGGCTCGCGGTCAAGACGTTCGTCGGCGAGTGGCACGACCGGCAGATCCGCGACGCGGTCCTGCGCGAGCTGCGCCGCGGCGGCCAGGTTTATTTCGTGCACAACCGCGTCGAGAACATCGACGCAGTCGCGACGCAGCTGGCCCGGCTGCTGCCGGAGGCGTCGATCCGCGTCGCGCACGGCCAGATGACGGAGCGCGCGCTCGAGGCCGTCATGCTCGACTTCTACCACCGGCGCTTCAACGTGCTGGTGTGCACGACGATCATCGAGAGCGGCATCGACATACCGACCGCGAACACGATCATCATCAACCGTGCGGACCGGCTCGGGCTCGCGCAGCTGCATCAGCTGCGCGGCCGCGTCGGGCGCTCGCACCATCAGGCCTACGCCTATCTGATCGCGCCCCCGAAGCGGGCCCTGACGCCGGACGCCGCGAAGCGCCTGGCCGCTATCGAGACGCTCGAGGACCTCGGCGCGGGCTTCACGCTCGCGACGCACGACCTCGAGATCCGCGGCGCCGGCGAGCTGCTCGGCGAAGGCCAGAGCGGCCAGATACAGGCGATCGGCTTCACGCTGTACAACGAGCTGCTCGCGCGCGCCGTCGCGGAGCTGAAGCAGGGCCGCGAACCGGATCTCGACGATCCGTTCACGCACGGGCCGGAGGTCGAGCTCGGCATCCCGGCGCTGATCCCGGAGGATTACATGCCGGACGTGCATTCGAGGCTCGTGCATTACAAGCGCATCGCCAACGCCGGCTCGCGCGAGGAGCTGGACCGGCTGCAGATCGAGCTGATCGACCGTTTCGGCCTGCTGCCGGAGCCGACCAAGGCGCTGTTCGCGATCACGTGGCTGAAGCTGCTCGCGCAGCGCCTCGGCGCCGCGAAGCTGCAGGCGGGCCCCGCCGGCGGCTCGCTGCGCTTCTCCGAGCGCGCCAGGGTCGACCCGGTCGCGCTCGTGAACCTGGTCGAGGGCGAGCCGGAGCGGTACAGGCTCGACGGGCAGTACAGGCTGCGATTCTCGTGGCCGAAAGCGTCGCAGCCGGTGCCGGACGAGCAACGGATCCGTGACGTCGAGAAGCTGTTGCTCAGGCTCGGGGCCGGCGATCTCGAGGCCGCGGCGTGAGGCGCAGCCCTGCCCCCGCGGTCGGGCCTCGCGGCACTACCGGGGTCCGCGGCGCGGCGGGCGCTATAATCGCCCCATGAGCAATTCGCCCCTTTGCAGAACCTGGCGTGCCCCCGCCCTCGCGGCGCTCGGGGCGCTCGCAATCACCGCCTCCGCGCAGCAGCCGGCGCAGACGGAAGCGCCGCCGCTGTACCAGGTCGAGGTCATCGTTTTCGCCTACAACGACGCCGACCCGAACGAGGAGCTGTTCCGGCCGAAAACCGTCGCCGCGCCGCGGCAGATGCCCGCGCTCGGCCCGGCCGTGCGCCCCGAAGCGAGGCCGGAGCGCGGATCCGGAGCGGATGCGCGGCGGGGATCGAGGTCGGATGCGGACGCGCCCGCGCCGGGGCCGGAAGCGGAGCTCGAGGAATTCGATTTCGAGCCGCTGACGGCGCCGGACCTGGCGGACCGGATTGCGGCGGCCGCGGCCGCGGCCGAAGCCGCCGATGCCGTGGGCGCCAATGCGGCGGGTGCGGGTGCCGCCGGCGCGGCGGGAGGCGGCACTCCCGAGACGGCGCCGGGCGGCGCCGCTGACGCGGGCCTCGGTGCGGCGGCCGGCGGTGATTCCGGCGGCGGCCCGGCCGAGGACGGCGGGCCCGGCGGCGGAGGCGCCTCGGGCGTCACCGCGCAGGGCGTCCCCGGCGGCGCAGGCGGCCCGGGCGCGCCAGGCGGCGCAGACGCCGGCGCCGGCGTCGATCCGGCGGATCCCAATGCCGCCGTGTTCGGCGAGAGGCGCGGCCCCGGCACGCCGTTCCGCTTCCGGATCGTCGAGCGCGACGCGCTGCAGATGCGCGGCACGTACGACAGACTGCAGCAGATCGACGCGTACACGCCGCTGCTGCACGGCGGGTGGATCCAGGAAGGCCTGCCGGAAGCCGCGGCGCGCCCGTTCGATCTCGGCTACCTCGGCACGTTCAATCCGCTCGGCACGATCCGCCT
This sequence comes from Gammaproteobacteria bacterium, assembly GCA_016927175.1. Classification (GTDB taxonomy): domain Bacteria; phylum Pseudomonadota; class Gammaproteobacteria; order Steroidobacterales; family Rariloculaceae; genus ZC4RG20. The sequence continues at coordinate 5,326 of JAFGNC010000440.1, forward strand.
GCACGTGAGCCGGTTCCTGCACCTGACGCTGGATCTGGATTACCGGCCGACGCCGGTGCAGCCCGCAGCTCGGCTGCCGTCGGGCGACGACGGGTCCGCGTACGGCTTGTCGGAGCTGGCGCTGCGCCCGTGGCTGCCGCTCGAGACCGGGCGGCGCATCCGCAGCGGGGAGGTGAACTACTTCGATCACCCGTACTTCGGCGTGCTGATCATGGTCACGCCCTACGAGCCGGAGATCCTGCGCGACGACGCCGAGGGCCCGGCGGCCTGACGGCGCCGGGTGGGTCAGCGAGGCCGGGCCATCAGCGGCGTTGGGCGATGATCGTCTTGACGCGCCCGAGCAGCGTTTCCGCGTCGTCGCCGGGGGCGGGGACGCCTCCGGTGGACGCGGCCGCGACACCGACGTAACGCCCTGAGCGCGAGCGCGGGTTGTGCAGCTTCAGCCCGCGCACGTTCGCGACGATGCGCTCGACCAGCACGTCCGCCTGGGCCTGCTCCTGCCCGACCGCCGAAGCGGCGATCAGCGTGTCGTCCCAGCGCGCGCACAAATCGCCGGCGCGGCGCATCGCGCCGCTGATCTGCGCGGCGATCATCCGCACGCACGACTCCGCGGCCTTCGATCCGAAGGTATCGCGGTAAACGTCGAGGTCCAGAATCTCGAACGCCATGACCGCCACCGGCCGGCGCTCGCGGCGCGCCACCGCAAGATCGCGGTTCAGCACGTCGATGAAATACTCGTACCGCAGCAGACCCGTGATCGGATCGTTGCGGTTCATGTTGTCGATCTTCGCCCGGGCGCGGCCGAGCTCGCGGCGCAGCAGGCTGATCTCGGCGTCGCCGCCCGCGGGCGCCGCCGGCGCGCCGCGCTGCAGCACGAGGAACCACCTCAGCGCGCCGTCGGCACCCTTCAGCGGCGAAAGCCGGACGGTGCTGCTCCAGCGCGACCCGTCCTTGCGCCTGTCCGCCAGGTCGACCTCGACCGCCTCGGCGCCGTCGATCGCACTGCGAAGCCGTTCCGCGGCCGCACCCGCGCTGTGCCGGCCAAGCACGCTCCAGGGCGATCCGACGAGCTCGCTGCTCGCGAACCCCGTCAGCGCCTCGTAGCTCGGATTGACATAACGGATCGGCAGCCCGGAGGCCTGCGCGTCGAGGAGCAGGACGCCGTCCGAAGTCAGCGCCACGATCTGCTCCAATGCATCGCGGTCGATCCCGTCGTCCCGATCGCGCACGTCCTCGTGCCGTTGTTCTTGTACCGCGGCGTTCATCGCAAATTATGTTTGATCAGATTGCGCATCGGGTCTATGACCTGGATCACAGACAGCGAATCAGCTGCTCGAGCAACGCGGCGACCCGCGTCATGCCGTCGGTCAGATAGCGGTCGATCTGCGCGTGGACGTCGCCCGCCGCGTCGCCCCGCCCCGCCGCCCAGTTCACGGACAGCGCGCAGATCGCATAGCCCATGCCGAGCTCGCGGGCCAGCGCCGCTTCGGGCATCGCCGTCATGCCGACCATCGCACAGCCGTCGCGCGCGAGACGGTCGATCTCGGCGCGGGTCTCGAGCCGCGGACCCTGCGTGACGCCGTACGTGCCGCCGGCGCGGATAGCGAGCCCGACGGCGCTGCCGGCGTCGGCTATGGTCCGGCGCAGCGCCGGATCGAACGGCTCGGCGAACTCTGCGTGCACGACGCCGCCGTCCGCGCCGCCGAAGGTCGATTCACGCCCCCACGTATAGTCGATCAGCTGATCCGGCACCGCGAGGTCGCCCGGGCGGAAGGTCTCGTCGATCGAGCCGACGATGTTGACGCCGATGCAGCGCCGGACGCCGTGCCGGTGCAGCGCCCAAAGGTTCGCGCGGTAGTTGACCTCGTGCGGCGCGAGCGTGTGCTCCTCGCCGTGACGCGCGACGGCGAGCACCCGCCGGCCGCCCGCCGCTACCGTCAGCAGGCGGCTGCTCGCCGGCCCGTAGGGCGTGTGCGTATCGGAACGCGCGACGATGTCGAGACCGAGGCGGGACAGGCCGCTGCCGACGATCAGGCCGACGTCGCTCATTCCGACCGAACGGCGAGCAGCTCGGGCAGCCCCCGCCAGTAACCTTTGTAGTCCATGCCGCAGCCGAAAACATAGACGTTCTCGACGGTCGTGCCGACGAAATCGGCGCGCGGCCGCTCGACCGGCTTCGTCAGCGCCTTGACTGCGAAAACGGCGGTCCAGACGCTGCCGGCCCCGACGCGCGCGAGCGCCGCGTGCAGCGCCGAAAGCGTCACGCCTTCGTCGAGGATGTCGTCGACCAGCAGGATCGCGCGGCCGGCCAGCTGCGGCTTCGGCTCGACGAGCCAACCGAGGTCGCCGCCGGCGAGCTCGCTGCCGTAACGGGTGGCATGCACATACGCGAACTCGTACGGGAAATCGAAGTGCCGGCACAGCTCCACCGCCGTAAAGGCGCCGCCGTGCATGACGGCGAGCACGACCGGGTTCGCGTCGAAGAGCTTCGCGGTGATCTCGCGTCCCATCCGCTCGAACGTCGCGGCGACGTCGTCGGGAGACATCAGCCGGCGCGCGCGGCGGCGCACGTCGAGCGCCTCGCTCAGCAGCGGATTTGCGTCGGTTTCGCTCACGTCGCGCTCGCGGTGTCCGGAGGCGGAACGCTAGCCGCGCAGCTCGAGGCCCGGACGCTCGCACAGCGGCTCGAGCGTCGCGACCGCCGCGCGCCACTCGTCGGACGCGTGCAGCGCACCCCAGCCGATCCGTTGCCGGCCCCGCAGCCGCATCAGCCGCAGCGCGGCCGGCGGATTCGCGTATTTTGCGGCGGCCTCGAGCACGCTCGGGATTTCCCGCGGCGCGTTGCAGACCAGCACGAGATCGCAGCCCGCCTCGAGCGCCCGCACGGCGCGGTCGGCGTGGGAGCCCGCGACCGACGCGCCGGCCATCGACACGTCGTCGGAGACGATCGCGCCGTTGAAGCCGAGCTCGCCGCGCAGCTGCGACGTGATCCACCAGCGCGACAGGCTCGCGGGCAGGGAATCGAGCTGCGGGAAAATCACGTGCGCGACCATGATCGACGGCAGCCCCGCCGCGATCAGGCTTCGATACGGCGCCAGATCGTCGAGCAGATCGGCGAACTCCCGACGGTCTTCGGCGACTTCCGTGTGCGAATCGCTGCGGACGCCGGCGTGTGTCGGAAAGTGTTTCGCGGTGGCGGCCATGCCGGCCGCGTTCGCGCCGGCGACGAGCCGCCTTGCGAGCTGCGCCGTCACGTCCGGATCCACGTGCAGCGCCCGGTCGCCGATCACGTCGGCCAGCTTCAGGTCGAGGTCGACGACGGGAGCGAAACTCAGGTCGACGCCGACCGCGCGCAGCTCGGCGGCCATGAGCCAGCCGAAAGCCCGCGCCGCGTCGAGCGCTGCGCGCGGATCCGCATCGTGCAGATGCCCGAGCGTGCGCAGCGGCGGCAGCCGGAAGAACGGCTCGCGGAAGCGCTGCACGCGCCCGCCTTCCTGGTCGACGGCGACGAGCAGCGGCGGCTCGCGCACGGCGTGGATGCTCGCGACGAGGGTCTCGAGCTGCTCGCGGCTCTCGAAGTTGCGGCTGAACAGGATCACGCCCGCGACGGCGGGCGACTCGAGCCATTCGCGCTCCCGAGCCGTCAGCTCCGTGCCCTCGAGGTCGATCATGACCGGGCCTAACGACACTGCGCCCTCCACTAGTCGATCTCGACCACCGTGCCCGCCGGAACGAGGTCGAACAACTCGACGATCTCGGCGTTTCGCATCCGAATGCAGCCGATCGAGCCCGGCACCCCCATCGGTTCGGTGTCCGGCGCGCCGTGAATGTATATGTAGCGGCGCATCGTGTCGACGGGGCCGAGCCGGTTGCGGCCGACTTCCGTGCCCGACAGCCACAGGATCCTCGTCAGGATCCAGTCACGCCCCGGCTGCGCGGCCGCGAGCTCCGGCGAGTATATCTCGCCGGTCGGGCGGCGCCCGCGGAACACTGCGCCGAGCGGCGCGCCGGCACCGATCCGGGCGCGCACGACGTGACGGCCGCGCGGCGTGCGATGGCTGCCTTCGATCTCCCCGGCGCCGTGCTTGGAAGTCGACACCGCGAAGCTCCGCTCGACACCGCCCTCCCCGA
>JAFGNC010000441.1 GCA_016927175.1 Gammaproteobacteria bacterium
CGCAGCACGATGATGATGTCGGTCGCGCCGATCTGGGACGGCAACGAAACGTGGCTCATCCTCGGCACCGGCGGGCTGCTTGCCATGTTTCCGTTCGCGTACGCGATCGTGCTGCCGGCGCTGTATCTGCCGTTCATCCTGATGCTGCTCGGCCTGATCTTCCGCGGTATCGCGTTCGAATTCCGCTTCAAGTCGAACCGCAGCCGCAGGATCTGGGACCGCTCGTTCCTGATCGGCTCGGTCATTGCGACCTTCATGCAGGGCATCGTCCTCGGCGCGTTCGTGCAGGGTTTTCCGATGGAAGGCAGCCGTTACGCCGGCGGCGCGTTCGACTGGCTCACGCCTTTCGGCGTGCTGACGGGGCTCGCGCTGATCGCGGGCTACGCGCTGCTCGGCAGCACGTGGACGATCATCAAGGCGCCGGGGGCGCTCGAGACCTGGGCGCGCGGCGTCTCGAAGCGCCTGCTCTTCGTCGTGCTCGCGGCGATCGCCCTGATCAGCGCATGGGTGCCCTTCATGGAAAACCGGATCTCCGAGCGCTGGTTCTCGCTGCCGAATTTCTATTTCCTGTCGCAGGTGCCGCTGCTGACGATCGTATCCGGCTATCTGCACTGGCGAGCGACGACCCACGGCTGGCGCGTCGCGCCCTTCGTGCTGACGATGGTGCTGTTCACGCTCGGCTACGTCGGTCTCGGGATCAGCCTGTGGCCGTATATCGTGCCGCACGAGATGCCGTACTGGGAGGCGGCGGCGGATCCGTCGAGTCAGCTCTTCCTGCTGATCGGCACGCTGATCACGCTGCCGTTCGTGCTGCTGTACTTCGGCTACGCGTATTACGTCTTCCGCGGCAAGGTGACCCGGGATCTGGTCTACTGACCTCAGCGCGCCGCCGTCACTCCCCGCTGCTGACCGCGCAATCCCCGACGTACATCTCGGGCCGCGACGTGAAGCCCGGCAGGACGGTCGGCGAATACTCGTGGCGCGTGTGCACCGCTTTCATCCGTCCGTCGGTCGACTCCTGCGCGAGGACCGTCGTCAGGTGCAGCGGGCCGGCGTGGGCCATCTGCATGAAGTGCAGGTAGCCTTCGGCGTAGCGGACGACGATGAAGGAGTTGCCGTAGGGGCCCTCCGCCTCGGCCGTGCCCCCGCCGACGTCGATGTCGAAGAAGGCGGCCGTAAGCTCCGCCGCCTCGACCGACACCGTCGGCCCGGCGTCTTCCCACGTGCCGGTGGCGATCACCCCGAAGCTGCACTCGATGCGGGTGGCGTTCTCGAGCCGCTGCTGCAGAGCGTTCGACTGCGCGAACGTTGAGGCGGGGCAGGCGAGGAGCGACAGGGCCGCCCCGGTGAAGGCGGCCGCGGCCGGCAGACTGACGGGTTTTCTCATGGTTCTTTTCTTCGGGCTGTGGCAACGTTGACGAATACTTATCACGTCGCGTCCGGTTTCTCCATTGATGCCCGTCGAAATTGACCCGTTGAACGGGCGGTCGTGATAATCCGGGACGCAGGGAGGGCTCCGTTTGCGATTCTGTGCGCTCGCCGTAGCGTTGTGTCTCGCGGCTTCCGCCGCGGTCAGAAGCCAGTCGGCCGAAGATGCCGAGCTGCGTTCGCAGCTGGAGAGCCTGTTTCCGGCCGCCGAATCGTTTTCGCCGAAGGAAGGCCGCCCCCCGCATTTCAAAGCCTACGGCCCGGCGGATGCGGGCGGTGAGCCGCAGTTGCTCGGGCTCGCGTTCTGGACGACGGAGCTCGAGCCTCTGGAGAGGGGCTACGACGGGCCGATCAAGATGCTCGTCGGCATGGACACGTCCGGCGTGCTGACCGGGATCGTCGTCACGGATCATCGCGAGCCTTACGGCTATTTCTCGGTCGACCTGCCCGAGTTCGTGCAGCAGTTCGAAGGCAAAAGCGTCCGCGAGCGGTTCCGCGTCGGCGAGGATATCGACGCGATCTCCCGTGCGACCGTGACGGTCACGAGCGCCAGCCGCGCCGTCCGCAACAGCGCCCGCCGCGTCGCGCGCGCCTATCTGAAGCCGCCGGAGAACCCGGGGGAGAACCCGGGGGAGAACTAATGGACGAGGCCGAGGATCTCTGGGACTTCGAGGAGCTCGAGGACGCCGAGCCGACTCTGCTCGAGCTGGCCGGCGATCAGTGGCTCGACATCGCTCTGTTCGCGGCGTTCGCGACGCTCGTCATGGTCGGTTTTTCGCGCAGAAGCGTGCCGCTGAAGTACGCGACGCTGGTCGCGTCGGTCCTGTACCTCGGCGTCTTCAAGAGCCAGCTGCTGTCGATCGTCAACGTGTTCGGCGCGCTGACGGCAAATCTGCCGATCTTCTCCTACAGTATGGCGTGGTACGCCTTCGCGGCCTTCGCCGTTGTGACGACCGTGCTGTGGGGGCGCCTTTACTGCGGCAGGATCTGCGCATTCGGCGCGCTGACGCAGCTGATCGACGCCGTCGTGCCGTCAAGGTGGCAGGTGAATGTCCCGCCTGCGCTCGAGCGCCGCGCCGGCTACATCAAGTACGGCATCCTGTTCGGCGCGGTCGGGTTTTACCTGCTGACGCGCGAGATTTCTTTCTATCGCTACATCGAGCCGTTCTGGATGTTCACGTTCGAGGCATCGACGGGTCTTTGGATCGGGCTCGGTGTGCTGCTCGTCGCGAGCGTGTTCGTGCGCAACCTCTACTGCCGTTTTCTGTGCCCGCTCGGCGCGGCGCTCGGCCTGCTGTCGACGCTGTCCGTGTTCCGGATCAAGCGCTGGTCCGAGTGCAGCCAGTGCAAGCTGTGCGAGAACGAGTGCGAGTGGGGCGCGATCCGCGATCGCAGGATCGTCGTGACCGAGTGCGTGCGCTGCGACGACTGTGAGCGGCTCTACGCGGACGAGCAGCGCTGCCCGCACTGGCTTCTGGAGCACAAGCGCAAGGTCAGGGCGGCCGCGGAAGCGGCCGAGGTCGACGCGTTACGGGACGGCGGCCGCCGCACGGCGCTCGGCGCCGTCAATGCGTCATCGCGTACACGGCGAAGTTGACGCCGAGGCGAATCGCCAGATTCGACTCCGGCTGCGGATAGCTCGGCTCGTCCGCGCGCTGCCAGCCGTCGGCGATGTCGTTGTTGAACGCGATCATGACCATGACGCGGTCGTCGTCGTCGAGGATCGCGCGCCAGCGCGGCGTCGAACCGTCGCCGCGATAACCGCGGGGCAGGTGCTGCCACGTCGGAATCTGCGTCTTGTCCTTCAGGTCGTAGACGGCATGGAAGATCGGATGCTCGTCCGGCAGCTCGACGATCGGCCGGTCCGGAAACACGCGCCGCAGCGTGCGCACGAAGCCTTCCCACTCCGTCGTGCCGTAGAAGCTGTCGCATAGCAGGAAGCCGCCGCGCAGCAGGTAATCGCGCAGCTTCGCGGCCTGGGCGTTCGTCAGGTCCCAGCTCCCGACCAGGCCCGAGATCAGGAAGGGCCAGTAATAGACGTCGTCGCCGTCGTCGAGATTGACGGGCTGCTCGACCGAGCGCACGTCGATCTCGGACAGGCGCCGCAGCAGCTTCGCGAACGTGCGGTCGCCGCGAGGATAATCGACGGCCCACGCCGTGCCGCCGCGGCGCCAGTCGCCGCGCCCCGTGCCGAGCGCCCAGCCGCGGGGCGCCTGCGGATACATGAGCCGGCCGACCACGAACTCGCCGGGCACCTGATAGTCTTCCGGCAGATCGGCGGAACTCCTCCAGCCGCGCTCGTAGCCCGGATACTCCCGCCACGCCTCCTGCGCCGCCGCGGCACCGCTCGCGAGCAGCAGGGCCAGCGCGACGGCGACCCACGAGCCGCCCGCGCGCCGGCGCGGCGTTGGCAGGTAATTCATAAAATAGAACGCTACGACGCAAACAATACGTTGGATAAATGATTGGGTGACTCGTAGCATGACCAGCACTGAACGACGACCCATTCCCAATCAGGAGGTTAGATACATGCTAACGGTCGGTGACAAGTTTCCGCAATTCTCTGTGAAAGCCACGGTTTCCGAGGAGCTGGACACGGCCTTCGAGACCGTCTCGAGCGACAGCTACAGCGGCAAGTGGCTCGTCGTTTTCTTCTGGCCCAAGGACTTCACGTTCGTCTGCCCGACGGAGATCGCCGAATTCGGCAGGAAGAACGGTGACTTCGCCGATCGCGACGCACAGGTTCTCGGCGCGTCGGTCGACAGCGAGTACGTGCACCTGGCGTGGCGTAAGGACCACCCCGATCTGAAGGGCCTGCCGTTCCCGATGCTGTCGGACCTGCGTAAGGACCTGAGCTCGCAGCTCGGCATCCTGGACGAGGAGGGTGTCGCGAAGCGCGCGACGTTCATCGTGGACCCGCACGGCATCATCCGCTTCGCGTCGGTCACGGACATGAACGTCGGCCGGAACGTCGGCGAGGTCCTGCGGGTGCTGGACGCGCTGCAGACGGACGAGCTGTGCCCGTGTAACTGGCAGCGCGGCGACGACACGCTGCAGGCGGCCTGATCCGCACGCCCCGATCGAGGCACACGAGGGGCCGGAGCGGCGCGCGCTCCGGCCGCCCCGTCGGACGCCGGAAACCCGTCGGCATTCGAGCATGCAAATATTCAACAAGGAGTCGATGAGACGATGGACCTGACGAACCTGAAGAACATGATCCCGGACTACGCAAAGGATCTGAAGCTGAATCTGTCGAGCGTGCTGACGCCCGACGGCGCACCGGGTCTGACCGAGAAGCAGATCGTCGCGACCGCGCTCGCGTCGGCCATTGCGGCGCGCAACGAGACGCTGCTGCGCGAGGTCGAGGCGCTCGCCGCCGAGGTGCTCGGTCAGGCGGACGTCGACGCCGCGCGAGCCGCGGCGGCGATCATGGGCATGAACAACGTCTACTACCGCTTCACCCATCTGGTCGGCAACGACGAGTACGGCAAGATGCCGGCGAGGCTGCGCATGAACGTGATCGGCAGCCCGGGCGTCGACAAGACGGATTTCGAGCTGTACTCGCTGGCCGTGTCGGCGATCAACGGCTGCGGCGCCTGCGTCGCCTCGCACGAGAAGGTCGTGCGCAAGGGCGGCATCGGCGCGGACGGCGTGCAGAGCGCCGTGCGGATTGCCGCGGTCGTGCACGGCGTTGCCGTGGCGCTCGAGTCGAAGGCGGGGTCCGCGGAGGCGCGTCGGGCGGCTTGAGCCGCCCCACCCGCGCCGCGTGACGGGTCCGCACTGCATTCAGCGGGGCCCGCCGCGCAGGTACAGTAGCGGTCTTCGGCAGCACGGCGAGGCGAGATGACGGAAA
>JAFGNC010000442.1 GCA_016927175.1 Gammaproteobacteria bacterium
ACGGCGAGGAGCACGTGCACGGTCGGGTCCGCCGGCGGTTATAGTCGAATCCCGGACCTACCGCAGATCGCATGGGGCTATGACGGACACGATCACGGGCGGCAAGTCGAGCACGACCCGCCTTGCGAACGCCTGCTTCACGGATGCCCGCTTCCCCGAGCTGCCGAACCACACGGCCGGCAAGGTCCGCGAGTCCTACGACCTGCCGGACGGGCGGCGAGTCATGATCGCCACCGACCGCCAGTCGGCGTTCGACCAGGTGCTGGCCGCGGTGCCGTTCAAGGGCCAGGTGCTGACTCAGACCGCGCGGTTCTGGTTCGACCGTACGGCCGACATCTGCCCCAACCATGTCATCGGGTACCCCGATCCCAACGTGATCGTGGCTCGCCGGCTGGACATGCTGCCGGTGGAGATGGTCGTGCGCGACTACCTGACCGGTTCCACCGAAACCAGCATATGGCCGATGTACCAGCTGGGCGCGCGCACGCTATACGGGGTCGACCTTCCGGACGGGCTCGTCAAGAACCAGAAGCTGCCGGGCACGATCCTGACCCCCACGACCAAGGCGGCGCAGGGCGAGCATGACGCCCCGATCACACCGAAGGACATCGTCGCGCGGGGGCTGCTCAGCCGGGAACAGTGGGACGATCTGGCGTGCATCAGTCTCGCGCTGTTCGCCCGCGGCCGCGACATCGCGGCGAAGAACGGGCTGATCCTCGTCGACACCAAATACGAGTTCGGTCTCGACGGGGACGGCCGCATCACGCTGGCGGACGAGATTCACACGCCGGACTCGAGCCGCTACTGGAAAGCCGGCAGCTATGCGGCCCGGCTGGCGGAGGGCAGGGAGCCGGAAAGCCTCGACAAGGAGTTCCTGCGGCTGTGGATCTCGGCGCGCTGCGACCCGTACAAGGAACCGATTCCCGAAATCCCTGCCGAGACTCTGATCGAGTTCAGCGGCAGGTACATCACGCTGTTCGAGACCGTCACCGGCCTTGCGTTCGAGCCTCCTTCGCTCGACGAGCCGGTGCGCAGCCGCGTGCTGCGCAACCTGCGGGCGGCGTTGCCGGAGTACTTCGGCCCGAACGCGAGGGGGCCGACGGACGGGGCGCCGCGATGACCGATCCTGCGCCCGCGCCGCTGCCTGCCGGAGGCCGAGCCGCTACTCGCCGGACGTCGAGCCGCTGGCCGTAGGTCTTCCGGTCTCCGGCGAAAGCCCGCCGAAGCCGATCGTGCGCCCGTTCACCGTGAAGGCCTGAATGAAGCCGCCGTCCTCGCCGTCGCCCCGCGGCGCGATCAGGATCGCGATCTTGTCGCCGGGCTTCGCCATGCCGCGCTCATAGCCCGCACGGTAAAAATGGCTCGCGCTGTGGCCTTCGAACTCGGCGTCGCGTGTGCCTCTTTCCTCGTCCGAGAGCTCGACGATGGCCATCGTGTGAGGATTCTTGACGCTGAATTCCTTGATGATGCCTTCGACGGTCACGCGCTGCCCGAAGTCGAACTGCGCGGCCGAATGATGCGCCGCGGCATCGAGCGCCGCGAACACGAGCAGGGAAGCGCCGACGGCGCTGACGAAACTTCTAATTGTCGACATGAGGACCCCTCCTGACTCTTACGCCCGCGGCCGGCTTTGCAGCCGCCGTTTGCCGCGGATCATTCCTTACCTTCTCGGACTGCGTAGACGTCGCTCATGCGCGCGTCGACGGGTTCGCCGGCCTCCAGTTGCTCGCGCCGCATGTCGAGCAGCTCGAACCAGATCTCGTCCTGGCAGCTATACGGGATGATGAAGCCGTCGTACGGCTCGTACTTCCGTTCGATCGTGACCGGCTCGGTGTAATAGACCGGGTCCGTGATCGTCGCCTGATACGTCAGAACGCTCGTGCCGTTCTCGTCTTCCTCGAGCGAGAAACGCTCATCGATCGTCGCCTGCTCGCTGAACGGGTGTGCCGGCTGATCCTGGCCGTCCAGCAGATCCGTCGTCGTGACGACGAGCGTGTCGCCGTCCCAGTACCCCTCCGAATAGCCGGCGCGGCTCGGCAGCCGTTGCTCCGGCGGGAGCTGCTCGCCGCCGATGTAGATCCGGCGCGTTTCGTCTCCGACCTCGAAAATGATCGTCAGCTGGTCGGGTTTCTGGATGAACTCTATCGGGTAGGACCCGGGCAGCGACATCATCGTCGGCACGCCGTAGCTCGCGCAGAAGGTGGCCGAATTCAGCCTCTCGGGCCCGGCGAGCTGGCGGTACTCCTCAACGCGGCGGCGGCCTTCCTCGGTCAGCGGCAGGTCGGCCCCCGGGCGGCCGAACCCGGACGCTCGCCCCTGCGCGCCTCCGCTGTAAGTCATCCAGAGGCCGGTGAAGTCCGGATGCTCGGGTACCGGCTCCGCGGCGGCAGCGCACGTCAGCGCCGCGGCGGCTGCGGGCAGGAGTAATAAGGTGGTTGGTCGTTTTCGCGGCATCGCTCGGGCTCCCCCCTCGATTCCATGCCAGACAAATGTATCGGTTAACGGTCGTCAAGAGTACAGTCCTCGGCGCGGATTGCGGCCATCTCGACATTTATTGTGGAATGCGGGCGCGGCGGGCCTCGTGCCCCGGGCGCGGCCGGGCCCGGGCCGGCCGTGCGGCGGGAGCCGCCCCTCGGCAGCGCCGCGCGTGACATCGTATAGTCGGCAGTGCCGCTCTCCGTCCAGGACGCGACCTTCGTGATACAGCTCCGGCCCGCAGCCCCGCTCGAGACTTTCGTGGACCTGCTCTGGTGGAGCCGGCGCGCCGCGCCCTACAGCGTCAGCGAGCACATGCTGCCGACCGGAACGTGCCAGCTGGTCATCGCGCTGCACGATCGCCCCGTTCGCTGGGCGCCGGCGGACGCTGCCGCCGACTGGCGGACGTGGCGACATGGCATCGTGCACGGTCCGCAAGCGACGTATTACCGGGCGGGCCCGAAGCCGGCCGGCGCGGTGATCGGCGCAGCGTTTCGTCCCGGAGCGGCCGGCGCCGTGCTCGGCGTGCCGGCCGCAGAGCTCGTCGACCGGCACGTCACCCTCGAGGAGCTCTGGGGGGCGTCGGGCCGCGCGCTGCAGGAACGGCTCGCGGCGTGCCGCGATCCGCGCGACGCGCTCCGCGCCCTCGAGCGCGCGCTCGTCTCGCGCATCAGGACGCCGCTGCTGATGCACCCGGCCGTCGCCCATGCGCTGCACGCGAATTCGAAGCAGCCGATCGAGCGGTTGTGCCAGGAGACCGGCTACTCCCACCGGCATTTCGTGGCGCTATTTCGTACCGCCGTCGGCCTGACGCCGAAGCATTACTTCCGCCTGCGGCGCTTCTCGTCGGCGGCGCGCGTGCTCGCCGCCGGGGGCGGCTCTCTTGCCGGGGTTGCGGCGCAGTGCGGTTATGCCGATCAGGCGCACTTCACCCGGGAGTTCCGCGCATTCTGCGGTGCGCCGCCGTCGGCATATCGGCCGCGCAGCTCCGGAAGTCCGTTCCATCACGTCGCGGGGTAAGAAACGTTCAAGACCGGGCGAGCCCCGCGCGCTAGCCTTCACGTCGGAACATCAGAACGATTGGAAGGAGTCAGCCGATGAGCGACGCCGAACCCCTCGCGATCCACGAAGTCTTCGCCTATCTCCGCGTGCACGACACGGCTGCCGCGCTCGATTTCTACGCGCGCGCTTTCGGCGCGAAGGAGCAGTTTCGCCTGACCGAGCCGAGCGGCCGCATCGGTCACGCGCAGATGCAGATCGGCCCGGTCACGATCATGCTGTCGGACGAATATCCGGAGCTTGGCATCCGCGGCCCGCGCTCGGTCGGCGAGACCACCGTAACGCTGCACATCCATGCCAGCGACGTGGACCGGCTGTTCGAGCAGGCGGTCGCGGCGGGCGCGACCGTGCTGCGGCCGCTTGCCGATCAGTTCTACGGCGAGCGCTCGGGCACCGTGCGGGATCCTTTCGGGCATGAATGGCTGCTGGGCGGGGAGACAGAGAAGGTCTCGCCGGAGGAGATGCAGCGGCGGTACACGGCGATGTTCGACGAGGCCTGACGCGATGGCCGGCATGAAAACCCTGAAGACCTACGGGTCCCGCGTCGAAGCGGATCTCGACCGCATCGTGCTCGAGCACGCCGACGTCCCGTGCGTCGTCGTCGGCATCGGCGTCGCGATGGAAGGCGGCATCGAAGGCGTTCGGCTGCTCGTGCCCGAGGAGCAGGCGGAGCGCGCGATCGAGGTGCTCGATGCGAACGCGGAAGCACCTTCCGGGGACGAAGGCGACTGACGCGCGGCTGCCTTGCCGCTGCAGCGGCTCGTTGCTAGCATCGATCGGCGCAACCTCGACACGGGATGAGCAGCAATGAACAGATGGGTCGTGCGGTGCCTGCCAGTGGCCGGATTCCTGATGGTCGGTGCGGAGCTGCAGGCACACCATGCCGTAGCGAGCGTATACGACCTCAACAAAGAGGTGGTCCTGGAGGGCCAGCTCACCAAGCTGAATTTCAGGAACCCGCACTCGAACCTGGAGCTCGCGGTGCCGAACGCCGACGGCACGACGACGGAGTGGGTGCTGACCACTGCCTCCGTCCAGGTCCTGACGCGCGCGGGGGTCGACAGGTCCTCGATCAAGCCCGGCGAGACGCTCAGGATCACGGCTCTCCCGGCGAGGAACGGCAACCCGGCCGGGTTCATCCGGAGGCTCGAGCTCGGCGACCGCAAGGTCGATTTCGCCATCGAATAAGCCACTCGCCAGTAAGCACTCGCAACGGCTGGCGCTGGGAGTTGTAATGCCCTTTCGACGATCCGTCGCTGCCTTCTCGTGCGCCGTCGTTGTCACGATGTGGAGCGCCCTTCCGGCCGGCGCGCAGGGGTTCGGAGGCGGGCCGCCGCCCTACACGCCCGAGGCGGGCGCCCGCGACCTGAAGGCCGTTCTTTTCAACTGGGCGTGGCACATGGGCATGCTGCGCGGCCAGGCCGAGCCCGAGCTCGTGGCGACGCTCGAATACCAGGGCGAAGGCACGGTCCGGGTGGACGGGCAACCCTGCCGGCTGACCAAGTACCGCGTCAGCGCCAACTACCAGCTGCCGGGATACCGCACGCAGATCGAGTGCTCGCTCCCCGACGGCGAGACCTATGCCAACGTCGAGACGATCAGCGGGCGGTACGCGTGGGACGAGGACATTCCGGGCGCCGAGATCATCCCGGGCGAGGGTAAGGCCACGCCCCGGCCCGCCGCGCTCGAGGAGCGGCTGATCCGTCTGTGGGCGAGCCCCCATGGCGCGCCGAAGGCCGCCATCGCCGCGGCGGCGGGCGTGCCGCCGTCGGAGTCGTTCGCGCAGAATCCGGCCGAGCTGCTGGACCGCCAGGCGGCGGCCGGAGCGCAGTCGAGGGCGACGCTGACGTGGCAGGGAGACCGGGCCGTCGTCACCTATCCGATCCCGGGCGTCCCCGGCGCCACGGCGACCGCCACGCTCGACGCGGGCTTTCTGCCCGAGCGCGTAGTGGTCGAGCACGGGGCGAGCACGACGGAGTTCGTCTACGGCGATTTCGGGGACTACAACAATCCGCTGCACAGGATCGAAGCGCTGTACGCCGGGGCCATCGTCGAGCGACGGGACGGCGTGGTCGTCCGCGAGCTGAAGACGACGGTGACCGAGATCGGTCAGGTCTACGTGGTCGTGCCGGTGCCGGACAGTGTGCGGATGGCGGGTGCGGCGGCGCCTGCGGGAACGTCAGAGGAAGCGGCAACATCGGAGGCTGCGGCAACATCGGATGCCGCGGCAACATCGGCGGCGGCAACGTCGCCAAATGCCCGGCCCGGCGGCGGCGCCGATCCGGCCGCGGCGCGGACGCCGAGGCTCGCCAACGGAAAGCCGGACCTGACGGGCTCCTGGCGGACGGTCGCCGGCGGTCCTCAGCGTGTCCCCGGCGGCATGTTCCGGCGGTGCACGCCGTTCCAGGACAACTGCATGGAATGGACCAATCAGAGCGCGGACTTCGTGTTCATGGCGCCGTCGCGGCTCGACCCGAATCGGCCGCTGTACAAGCCGGAGCACTGGGACAGGGTCCAGGAGCTCGACCAGTGGACGAACAGGTACGACCCGGTCATGACCTGCCTCCCGCTCGGTAACCCGCGGCACGGCCCGCCGGTGCGGATATTCCACACCGACGCCGACATCACCATGTTCTACCGTGGCGGCGTCGACGGCGGCGGCGGGTACCCGGACTTCCGCATGATCCCGCTCGACGGTCGTCTGCACGATCCGGACGATGAGTTCGCGTATTCGTACATGGGCGCCACCGTCGGCCGCTGGGAGGGGGATACGCTGGTCCTCGACTCCATCGGGTTCACCGACGAAACGTGGCTCGGGCGCGGCGGCCTGTTCCATTCCGATCGGATGCGGGTGGTCGAGCGCTTCACGCGGACCGGGAACGAGATGCTGTACGAGGTGACGGTCGAGGACCCGGAGGTGCTCGTCGAGCCCTGGGTCATGAATCCGCGCACGCTGAGGATCTCCGAGCGCCCGATGATCATCCCGGAGCGCGGAAGCTGCACGGACACGGAGCTCGATCAGGTCAGCACCCAGATCCGGCATTAGTTGCCGGCGCATGCGGCCAGGAACGGACCTGATGAGCGAAGCACAGGACTGGTACGCGGGCGGGTGCCACTGCGGCAGAGTCCGCTTCAGGGTCCGCATACCCGAGCCCAAGGCGCTCGCGTGCAATTGCTCGATCTGCTCGAAGAAGGGGTTCATCAACCTGATCGTGCCCCCGGAGGACTTCGAGCTGCTCCAGGGCGAGGAAGAGCTCGCCAGTTACCGGTTCAACACGAAAGTCGCCGAGCATCGCTTCTGCAGGGTCTGCGGCATTCACCCGTTCAGCCGCCCCCGTTCCCACCCGGGCAGCTATGACGTCAACGCGCGCTGTCTCGACGCCGGCCACGAGTTCCTGGCCGTCACTCCATTCGACGGCCGGAACTGGGAGCAGAGCGTCGATTCGATCAGGTAACGTCGATTAGATCAGGTAACAGGGAAGCCTCCCCGATGGCCGCCCGAGCCGCAG
>JAFGNC010000443.1 GCA_016927175.1 Gammaproteobacteria bacterium
ACCCCGCGACGGGGACACCCGGCGCCGGAGACTGCCTGTACTTCAATCCTTTCGGCACGGCGTTGACCGGAAGCGGCACCCAGAATCCGCCGGAGCTCCTGAACGACATGCTGGGGTTCATGAGCTTCGACGCGCGGGCGGAGCTGCTGACGATCGAAGGCTTCGTGTCGCGCCAGCTGGGCGAGCTGCCCGGCGGCACGGCCGCGATTGCGATCGGCGCGCAGCACCGCGGCGAGGAGATCGAGTACGACTACGACGAGAACGCAAACCGCGACAATTTCCTGTTTCTGATCGGCAATCCAGACTTTCGCAACGACCGTAACGTCAACGCCGTGTTCGCGGAGCTCGCGCTGCCGCTGACGGAGACGGTGAACCTGCAGCTCGCCGGGCGCTTCGAGGACTACGGCGACGTCGATTCGACCGATCCGAAGGCGACGCTGCTGTGGCGGCCGACGGACGCGCTGTCGGTGCGGGCCTCCGTCGGGACCTCCTTCCGCGCGCCGTCGCTGTTTCAGTCGTTCGGCACGCAGACGACGCTGACGGAGCTGATCGATCCGGCCGTCGGGACGCCGCAGTTCTTCCCGGTCCGGTCACAGCCGAATCCTTCCGGCGACCCGCTTCAGCCGGAGGAATCGGACGTGCTCGACCTCGGCGTCAGCTGGTTTGCGACCGACAATCTGCAGCTGAGCCTCGACTACTGGTCGTTCGACTATTCGAGCGTGATCATCGAGCAGAGCGCGCAGGCAATACTGAACGCCGCCGCGGGCGGCGACGCGGCGGCGGCGGCGCAGGTCGTCCGCGATCCGCAGTCGGGCCTGCTGCTTCGCGTCGATTCGTATTACGCGAACGCGTCGTCGCTCGAGACGGACGGCGTCGACTTCTCCGTCGCTTACGACGTTCCCGTCGCCGGCGCGTCCAGGTATCGGGTCGGCCTGCAAAGCACGCTCGTCGCGAGCTACGACATCGTCGACCCGCAGGCCGGCAGCGTCGACGGTGCCGGCCGCCGCAACTTCGCCAACTTCGCGACCTCGGTGCCGGAGCTGCGCGCGAACGCGTTCTTCAACTGGGAGCGCAACAGCCACGCCGTGAATCTGTTCGTCCGCTACATCGACTCGTACGTCGACGACGAAGTCGATCTCGGGCAGGGCAGCGGAGCCTTCAGCGAGATCGACAGCCAGGTCACGGCCGACGTGCAGTATCGCTACAGCTTCGAGAACGAGTTCGGTCCCGTGCTGACTTTCGGCGTGATCAACCTGACGGACGAGGACCCGCCGCACGTCGCGACGAACGGCGGCTACGACTCCAAGGTCCACGATCCGCGCGGCCGAATCTGGTACGCACAGGCCGGCCTACGCTTCTGAGCTGCGCGGCGCGAGGGCCCGCACCGGCACAGTGCGGGCCGGACCGGCACGCGGACGCCGGAGGCAGCACCCGGCGTCCGCGCGGACGGATACGGCGGCTCGGCCGAACCTCAACGCGGCGAGGACGGAGGCGAGGTCCCCGCCTGCGCCTGACCGCTCGAAGCTCCGGCCGACGCGCGGCTCGACTCGACGATCGCGGCGTAAGTGTCGCCGACCTCGATCTCGCTGATCTCCGGCCGGGCCATCTGCGACTGCGCTTCGCGCGCCGCTTCCCGGGCGATATCGGCAAGCGAGATGATGCCGACCAGCTGGCCGTCGGCCGACACGACCGGCAGCCTGCGCACCTGCGCACCTCGCATCGTCTTCTCGGCGTCGGCCGCCGAATCCTCGGGCCGGCACACACGCGACTCGCGCGTCATCGCATCCGAAATGCGGATCTCGTGCAGCGGCCGGCCCTGGAACAGCGCCGACATGCAGATGTCCCGGTCGGTGATCATGCCGGCCACGTGCGTTTCGCCGTTGCCGGTGCATACCGGCAGCGCTCCGCAGTCGTGGTCCCACATCAGTTGCGCCGCGCGGTCCAGTGTGTCTTCGGGTCGGCACCAGTAAACCTGCTTCGACATCAGTTGCTCGACTCGCATCGCAAACCTCCTGTTCACGCCTGTCGTTCACGCCGGTTGCTTCAAGGGATGCCGGATCCGTTCCGCCTCGACGGAATCGGGACGTGAACAGGAGCAAGATGCATGCCACGGGCGAGAGTCGCCGGCAGCGGAAAGCGCGACGCAGCACCGCGCTCGAAACGGCCGCGCCTGTTCGAAAGGCCGCAACCACGACGAGATCTTCTACGGCGAGCAGGCGCTGCCCGGGTGTCAGCGGCTGAACACGAGGCGCGGGCGGCTGCGAGGCCGATGCTCGTCGAGCAGGGACGTCACGTGCTGCTCTTCCGCGGCATCGAGGGACGACAGCCACTCGAGGCCCGCGGCGCTTCGTGCCGCTACGGCGATGCCGCCGCGAAACACCAGCTGTCGCGTCGGCACGGCCGGGATCCGGCCGACGTAGCCGGTCAGCCCCGCAAGGTTCAACGGATCGGCCGCGGAGATCGCGATCCACTCCCCGTCGGCGCCGCCGCGGCGCAGCCGGCGCAGCGTCTGGAGCGCGTCCGGCAAAGCGAACTGCTCGCCGCCGAGCGGCGCGACGAACCTTCCGCCGCGGATCTCGCCCCTCGCCTCGAGCCGACGGTATACGTGCAGCAGTTCCCGCCAGCCCGGAATCATCGTCTCGCGGCCGAGCACCGCACGGCATACGACGCCGTAACGCCGCAGCAGAATCTCGGCGGCGAACTCGACGGTCGATGAGTCGACGCTGCCGGGCGGCGCAGCGCCGCGCTCGGACCGTTCTCGAGAGTCGCGTCGGGGCGCCGGCGCGCGAATCAGCGTCCAGCGCCCGGCCGCGTCGAAGCCGCCGGTGGTGCTGCGATGGCGGGTGCGCAGCCGTGCCCGACGCCGCTGCGGCGTCAGCAGCGCGCGCAGTCCGTTGAAGGAGTCGGCCGTGACGACGCCGCGCGCCACCAGCTCGCCCAGCGCCTCCTCGACCTGCACGCGCAGCAGACCGCTGGTCTCCACGATCTCCTGGAAGAACAATGCGCCGTGATCGTTCAGGGCGTCCGCCACTCTTGCGGCCGTCGAGGACACCTCCCAGCCGTCGTCGTCTCCCGGCAGCGGTGACGCCCCGCTCAGCGCGCGCCAGTGCTGAAGCGAGGCGCGGGGCACGATCGCGATCGGCGACGCCGCGACCGTGGTCGGCCGCGGCCCGACAGCGGCATTGGCGCCGCGAGGGCGCCACCAGACGACCTCGCCGGCGACGCACAGCTGATCCATCAGCGCCGGCTCGTATTCGTCGATGCGCGCAGGCAGAACCTCCCGCTCCCAGGCGACGGCCGGCAGCGCCAGGCCCTGCAGGTCGCCGAGCACGGCCGCCAGAGCGGCAGCGCCCTGCCGGCGGTTATCGCCGAGCCCGTGCCAGTGGAACAGAAAGCGCTGGTAGTCGGCGAGCGACACGGGCTCGATCTCGCTGCGCAGGCGCTTCAGCGTATAGCGGTGGATGCGCGCGAGCAGGCGCCGCTCGCACCACTCCTCGGCGTCCGTCGAGCTGAACCGCCCGCGCATCGCAAACCCCTGCTGCTCGAGCGCCGCCAGGACGGGCTCGAGCTCCCGCGCGGAGAGGCCGAGAGGCGCCGCGAGCGACGCGGCCGTAGCCGGGCCCGCGCATTCGAGGCGGCCGCGCACGAGTCCCGTCAGCGCCGCGTCCGCATCGTCGACGGCGCCCGGCAGCGTCGCCGCGTCGTCCCCCGCGATGCCGGCCGGCAGCGCCAGGCGTACTTCTGCCAGCCGCTCTGCGCTGACCCACAACGGCTCGCCGCCCGCGGGCTCGAAAGTCGTCGCGCGCCGCGCGCGCTTGAGCTCATTGAAGAACCGGGTCCAGTCCTCGCCGCCTTCGGAGCCGTCGCCCTCCGCGGCGCGCAGGAAGCCGAGCGACACGAGCGCGTCGTGAAGCTCTTCCGCGTCGCGCACGTCCGGCCAGGCCTCGCGGCGGACCCGCTCGATCGCGTCGCGGTCGAGCCGGCCGAGGTCCGCCGCCTGCTCGGCGGTCAGATAGCGGCGGCTCTGCACGGCCAGCGTGCGCCGCTCCTCCGCCGGCGCGTCGTCGAGAAACGCATAAGGCTTCGCTCCGAGGATTTCCTGGGCCAGAGGCGAGGGGCTGGTCAGATCGCGGCACAGCACGCGGGCCTCGCCCGCTTCGATCCGGCGGAGCAGCGCCTCGAGACCGTCGACGTCCATCGCGACCGTCAGGCAGTCCGCCAGCGTCTGGTCTACGAGCGGATGCTCCGGAATTTCCCGGTCGCCGCCGCCGAGATTCTCGGCGCACGCGAGCTGCTCCGGGAACACCGTCGCGAGCAGGTCCTCCGCGTCGGTGCGCTGGAACTGCGGCGGCGTGCGCCGGCCGTTGCGGAAGCGGCGCACGGCCAGCGCGGTCGTCGCGTTCCAGCGCCAGTAGGTCGGAAACATCGGGGCGCCGAGCACGGCCTGGCGCAGCACGTCGCGGACGCTCGCGCTCGCGAGATACCGCACGACGTCCTCCAGCGCGAAGCTGTGCACCGCGCCGAGCGACAGCACGATCGAGTCTTCCAGCGCCGCGGCCTGCAGCTCGAAATTGAATCGCCGGCAGAAGCGCTTGCGCAGCGCGAGCCCCCATGCGCGGTTCAGACGCGAGCCGAGGGGCGAATGAATGACCAGATGATTGTCGCCGGCCTCGTCGAAGAAGCGTTCGAACACCAGCGTCTCGGCCGTCGGCAGCACGGACAGCGCCGCCTTCGCGGCCGCGAGATAGTCCACGAGCTGCTGCGCGGCCTCGCCCGGCAGCGCCGGGTCGTCCGTCAGCGCGGCGGCCGCGGCCTGCGGGCCGCCCTGCTCGAGCAGCTCGTCGACGCGGTGGCGGAGCCGCGATACGGATACCGACAGCTCGTCGCTGCGCCCCGGCGCCTCGCCGAACCAGAACGGGATGTTCGGCGGCTGACCCTGCGCGTCCTCGACGTAGACCTTGCCGGTCTCGACCTTGGCGATGCGGTACGACGTGTTGCCGAGCTGAAAAATGTCGCCCGGCATGCTTTCGAAAGCGAAATCCTCGTTCAGCGTGCCGATCGGGTGCTCGTTCGGCAGCAGCACGACGTCGTAGTCGAACTGGTCCGGGATCGCGCCGCCGTTCGTGATCGCGGTGAGCCGCGCCGAGCGCCGCGCCCGGAGGATGCCGTTGACGCGGTCGAAGTGCAGGTAGGCGCTGCGCCGCCCCCTGTGGGTCGAGAAGCCGTCCGCGAGCATGCCGACGACGGCCACGAACTTCTCCCTCGGCAGCTCGCGATACGGCGCCGCGCGCGTGAGCCGATCGTACAGCTCGTCGAGCGGCCACTCCCGCATGCCCACCTCGGCCACGATCTGCTGCGCCAGCACGTCGAGCGCGGCGCCGGCCGGCCTGATCGCGTCGAGCTCGCCGCGCCGCACCGAGTCGAGCAGCGCCGCGCACTCGACGAGCTCGTCGCGGGACAGCGGTATCAGCCTCCCGCTGGGCACGCGCCCGAGCCCATGGCCCGAGCGGCCGACGCGCTGCAACAGCGTCGCGATCGCGCGCGGCGAGCCGACCTGGCAGACGAGGTCCACGTCGCCGATGTCGATGCCGAGCTCGAGCGACGACGTCGCGACGACGGCTTTCAGCTCCCCGGCCTTGAGCCGCTGCTCGGCGCGGAGCCGGTGCTCCTTCGCGAGGCTCCCGTGGTGCGACGTGACGGCGTCCTCGCCGAGCCGCTCGGCCAGATGACGCGCGGCGCGCTCGGCGAGCCGCCGCGTGTTGACGAACACGAGCGTCGTCGTGTGCGAGCGGATCAGGTCCGCGAGGCGGTCGTAGACCTCGGTCCAGACCTCCGCCGCCATGATGGCCTCGAGCGGCGAGTCGGGCAGCTCGAGCCGAAGGTCGCGCGGCCGCGCGTGGCCCTCGTCGATGATCGTGCAGGCCGCGGCGGGCGAGCCCGTCAGGTACTCGGCAATCGCGCTCATCGGCTTCGTCGTGCCGGAGACGCCGACCCGTGTCGGCGGCGCGCCGGTCAGGGCGGCCAGCCGCTCGAGCGACAGCGCGAGGTGCGCGCCGCGCTTGTTGCCCGCGAGGGCATGGATCTCGTCGACGATGACCGTGCGCACGGTCGCCAGCATCGCGCGGCCGGATTCCGACGTCAGCAGGATGTACAGCGATTCCGGCGTCGTGACCAGGATGTGCGGCGGCGTGCGCCGCATCCGCGCCCGCTCGCTCTGCGGCGTATCGCCGGTGCGGACGGCCGCCCGGATCGGCGCGTCCGGCAGGCCGAGGCCGACGAGCTCCCGGCGGATGCCGAAAAGCGGCGCCTCGAGGTTCTTCTGGATGTCGTTGGACAGCGCCTTCAGCGGCGACACGTACAGCACCGAGCACTGATCGGCCAGCGTGCCGGCCTCCGCCTGCCGCACGAGATCGTCGATGGCGGC
>JAFGNC010000444.1 GCA_016927175.1 Gammaproteobacteria bacterium
CAACGGCCCGCTTCAGTCGTACTTCGAGATCGGGCTCAATCGGCGCGAGCAGTTGTGGGACGGCCAGCTCTACGAGCGGGACGGCACGTTCGTCTACGGCCAGTTCAGGCCGACGGGCTCGCTCTATTTCTCGCTGTCCGCGGACGCCGGCGAGCAGATCGACTTCGCGAACTCGCGCCTCGGCGAGCAGCTCCGCGTCGCGCCGAGCTTCGACTGGAACGTGAACCGGCATCTGCTGATGCGCGTGCAGCATACGTCGCTCCGCCTCGACACGCTGGACGGCAACAAGATCTTCGATGCGCAGCTGAGCGACGTGCGCCTGACGTGGCAATTCAACATCCGCAGCTTCCTGCGCTTCACGGCGCAGCGCCAGCGCGTGGAGCGGGACGTCGAGCTGTTCGTGGACGACGCCGATACGCAGACGCTGACGATGGCGTCGCAGCTGCTCTACTCCTACAAGGTCAACCCACAGACCGTGTTCTTCCTCGGCTACTCCGACAACTACGTCGATGACGACGGTTATGACGACCTGACCCGCACCGGCCGCACGCTGTTCATCAAGCTCGGGTATGCATGGGCGCCGTAGCCGAGCGACGTCGTGCGCGCCTTGACTGGCGGCTCCGCCTGTCTGAGGATTCCGGAAACACCCATGGCGATCGAGCTCCGCATGCGAACACGCTTACTTCGGCTGGCCGTTCTGTCTGCGCTGCTCGTCTCAGCAAGGGCGCACGCGAACGTCGAGGTCGACTTCATTCCGTCGACGGCCGCACACGGCTACGCGGCACGCGCGTATCGGGCCATCTGGGACGAGTACGGCGAGCGGATCGTGGCGGCGCTCGAGGCGCGGACGTGTCTGCCGTTTTCCGAGTCGCACGTCGCGGCCGTCATTGCCGACGCGGTCAGTCATTCGGGCGGCCCCGAGCATCCGATGCGCCTGCGCGCGAGCTATCCGGGCGACGTGAAACGGTCGACGCTCGTTCATGAGCTTGGTCATCGCCACCTGTGGCAGCTCGCCGAGAGACTGGACGAGCTCGACGGGCACGAGACGCTGTATCTGATCCTCGACCGAGTGTGGGCGGACGTGTGGGGCGACGCTTTCGCGGAGCAGCGTGTCGGAGACGAAGCCGGGTGGCGCGCGGAGTACGACTATGCGGCCGCCTGGACGCGGGCACGGTCCATGACCCCGGCGGAGCGGGCGCACCTGTGGAACCGGCTCCTGGCGATGAACGGCTTTCCGACGGGCTGCGACGGCCCCATAGCCGACTAAGCCGCCGACTAAGCCGCCGACTGAGCCGCGGACTGAGCCGCCGACTGAGCGCCGACTGAGCCGCCGCCTGACCGGTTTCGGGCCGGTTCCGCGCCGGTCACGCGCGCAGCGCTCGAATCCAGTCGTCGAAGCCGGGCCCGCTCTTGCGTTCGGCCGGCACCGGAGCTGTGCTCGCGCGCGCCCGCAGCACGGCGCCCGCGTCGCGCCGCACGTCGCTCGGGTTGTAACCGAAGTGCTCGCGGAATGCGCGCGTCAGGTGCGCGTGGCTGGTGAAGCCGTAGCGGAGCCCAAGCTCCATGATCGGGCCCGTCTCCGCCGGATCGGCCAGCGCCGCATGAACGCGCATCAGGCGGCGGTGCTGCACGTAGCGTCTGACGCCGCCGAAAGGCTTCAGGATCTCGTACAGCCGCGTGCGTGAAATCGCGAGCGACGAGCAGATTCCGTCGGCCGACAGACCGGGCGATGAGAGCTCGCGGTCGACGAGCCGCGAGATCTGCTCCAGCCGCAACGAGTCGATCTGCTCCCGAGCGCGCTCCGCGCTGTCGGCCGACGGCGCAATGCAGGCGCCGATCAGATCGCACGTCGCGCGCACGAGCCGCGGCGCCTGCGTCTGCTCGAGCCCGGGCAGCCGGCGCTCGAGCGACTGGATGTAGTCGGCAAGCAACGCACCGCTCGCGCCGCCGACCACGAGCCCGTGCAGATCTCCGTGCTTCGGCAGCGCGTCGCGCATCACGTCCCGCGGGATCACGAGCGAGACGCACTCGGCGGGCGTCGCCAGCGTCTCGAGCGGCCGCGACATGTCGAGCACCGATACGCTGCCCGACCGGATCTCGATACCGCGGTCGTCCACGTCGCCTACGTATCCGCCGTCGCAATAGAGCTGGACGAGGTAGTGATCGATCAGATCGGAGCGCAGCTGCCGCGGCGTCCGCACGAATCGCTGGCCGTCGAAGCGCGTTCTGACGACGACGACCTCACCGAGGTGCCAGGCTTCGGCCTCGGCCGCGAATCCGGCTGTCCGGTCCGCGACGGGCGCGACGTCGAACACGACCGAGATGCGCTCCCGCCATGCGTCGAACTGATCGCGCACCGAAAATTCGCGGCTTCTGAAGCTGGCCGACGGGATGGCCTGAAGCGACATCGTGAACCCCTTCACCTTTCGTGCGCCGGCGGACTGTGCGTGAAGCGGTCCGGACGCGTGGATAAAGACATGCCCGTTCCGGCCGATCATCATGCACCGGTCGGGACACGAGCGGCGTCGAGTCGGTGAACCGTCTCCTCGCCGGCACGCGCCTTCCTCCGATTATTCGGTCGGATTATCGGTTCGGATTATCGGTTCGGATTATCGGGCCGGATTATCGGGTCGGATCATGGGTCGGATTATGGATCGGCGGCCCGAGGCGGCTGCGGAAGTGGCTCACATCTCGCGGCGCGCTGCGTCCGCGCAGTGCTCGACGCCGACAGTTTCGGGGTTTTCCTCACCGGCGATTCAGGCTTCGCTGGCCAAGGCTGACCGGCCCTTCGGGGAGGGTCGGGTGCCGGCCGCGAGACCGGGCCGCCGGTGCAGGACCTTGAAGACTCGACTGCCGTACGGCTTCGCCAATGGCCCCCGAGGCATCGTTCTTTCGGATCGGTTCAGACGCCCGGGGCTTCCGTGCGGCGCCTTGCACGCATTTGCGACCCTCGTCACAAAACGCTGCCGCGCATGCAACTCGGGCGCCGTCCGGTTCGTGTTGCGTCACGGAGGTGCGAAACCTCTCGTCGCGCGGCGGCTTGATGCCGCACCGACGGTGTCCCGTTCAGCGGCCGAGGAGGGTCAACCGATATGCCAGTCGCAAGGAAGAGAGCACTAACCGTCGTCGCCGCGCTGATCG
>JAFGNC010000007.1 GCA_016927175.1 Gammaproteobacteria bacterium
CGAGCAGACGCTGAGCGTGCTGCGGCAACTCGAAAGCTCGCTCGCATCGATGGGTCTGCGCTTGGGGGACGTCGCCAAGATGACGGTATTTCTCGTCGGCGACCCGGTTCTCGGCGGGCGCATGGATTTCGACGGGTTCATGGCCGCCTACCGGCAGTACTTCGGCACCGAGGAGCAGCCGAACCTGCCGGCGCGCTCGGCCGTTCAGGTCACGGGCCTCGCGAACGAAGGGATGCTCGTCGAGATCGAGGTCGTGCTCGCGCGCGCGGCCACCGGTGCGCGCGAAGCTGTCGCGGCCCCGGGCGCGCCGGCGACGGGCCTGCATTCGGCCGATGCCGACTTCGCCTACTGCACTGTGTGCCACGGCAGCGAAGGGCTGGGTAACGCGGCGGTCGGCGCTCCGAATATCGCCGTGCTCGAGCCGTGGTATCTCGAGCGTCAGCTGGAGGCCTATCGGGACGGCATTCGCGGCGCGGAGGATGATTACGCGCAGGAAATGCAGGTCGTGGCCGCGCGCTTCGACGACGCGCAGATCGATGCGATCGTCGACTACATCGCGAGCTTCTCGCCGAAGCCGCGCGTCACGGTCTCGGAACCGGCACAAGGCGACATCGAGCGCGGGCGCGAGCTGTACACGGCCTGCGCAGGCTGCCACGGCACCGCCGCGCAAGGCAACGAGGCGGCAGGAGGGCCGACGCTCGCGGGGCAGAGCGACTGGTATCTCGTGCGGCAGCTCGAGGCGTACATCGACGGCCGGCGCCCGTCGTCGCCAGCCGATCCTCGCGGAACGCAGATGGCAGCGGCGGCCCGCATGCTCGAGACGCGGGATGCCGTGCGCGATGTCGTCGCGCATATCGGCACGCTGGCCGCGCCGTCCGCGCGCACGGCATTACAAAGGGACTGACCGAACAAGGAGCGGCCCATGAAAGCGACCTTCGCCTCGATTACCTTGACTGCGGCGCTCGCCGCCGTTCCCGTCGCCGCCGACATCGTGCGGCACCCGTTGCCGGGTGGGTCGAGCTTTCCGATCTCGCTGGCGGTCGAGGTGCCGCCCGGAACGAAAGTGGTTCACCACAGCGGCCTCACGCCGCGCCCGGCAAACGCGGAGGCCGATCCGGACTCACGCGAGTACTTCGGCGACACCTACACGCAGGCGCTCAGCGTCTTCGGGCGGATGCAGGAGTCGCTCGCGGCCCTCGGCTACGGCCTCGGCGACATCGTCAAAATGACGGTGTTCCTGGTAGGGGACCCGGAGCTCGGCGGCGCGATGGATTTCCTCGGCTTCATGGAGGCCTATACGCAATTCTTCGGTACCGCCGAGCAGCCGAACCTGCCGGCGCGCTCGGCCGTGCAGGTGGCGGGGCTCGCAAGGCCGGGAATGCTGATCGAGATCGAGTTCATCGTCGCCGAGAGCGTGCAGTAGGCCGCGTCGAGGTCCCTTTGCGGCGCCGGGACGGCGTTCCAGCGCCGTGCGGGCGTTGTTCCGCCGCGTATGCCGCGCGTCCCGGCGCGGCGATCGCGGCGGATCGGCAGCCGTTCAGCGCGACCGTGCCTGCCGTCAACCCTCGGCGGACCTCTTGCGCTCGCGATACTCGGCGAACCAGTAGCCCGCGAGCAGCGTCTTCATGTCGTTCAGCTCGCCCTGGCGCACGCGGTCGACGAATTCCTGCGCGGGCAGCACGACGGTCAGGATGTCTTCGGATTCGTGCGGGCTGCCGTGCACGCCGCCGGCCTCGCGCGTGTCGACGAGGCCGAACACGATGGCGACGCGCTCCGTCGTGCCGCCCGAGCTGACGTAGGCGCCCGGATGCACGACGACGGGATCGCGCAGGTCCAGCCCCGTCTCCTCCTTCGTCTCGCGCACGGCCGCTTCGAGCACGGGCTCGTGCTCGCCGACGCCGCCGGCGACGAGGTTGTCGAGGTAGGGGTACTCGCCCGCCGCCAGGGCTCCGGGGCGGATTTCGTTGACCAGCACGACCTCGTCGCGGGCCGGATCGTAGCCGAGCACGGCGACCGCGTCGCCGCGCTCCATCAGCTCCCAGGTCCGCGTGTACCGGCTGCCGTCGTGCTTTTCGATGTCGAGCTCGTACCGGTTCACCTTCAGGAAACCGGAGTAGAGAGGCGTGACGGCCGTGATCGCCGCTTCTGGTCTGCGCTTCGGCACCTGTCGCTCCCGTCGTCGGCTCGATCGGACTTTCCGCGTCGTTCCTCAACCATTGTGGCGCGCTTTCCCGGCCTTGTCAGGCGTGCACTGGCGCAGAAGCCGTGCACCCGGTATGTTCGCAGCGTTATGCCGTCGATCGATCAAATCATCGTCTGGGTCGTCGTGGGCCTGCTCGGCGGGACCGTCGCCGGCTTCCTGACGACCAGGAGACGGAAAGGGCACGGCTTCCTGCGAAATCTGGCGGTCGGGCTCGTCGGCGCGCTGGTCGGCGGTTTTCTGTTCGGCGCGCTGAATCTGTTTCCCGAACTCGCCAGGATCGCGATCTCGTTGCGCGACGTCGTGGCCGCCGTCGTCGGCTCGCTGCTCGTGCTTCTCGGGCTGTGGCTCTGGCAACGAACGAAGTGATCCCGCCGGCACGGACGGGCATCAGGTAGGGAGCCGCTTTCGCGCTCGCCGGCGGCCCGCGTGATACTTCCCGGGCTGCGCCGTATATTTCGTCGATGGCATACGAAGGCGACATCCCGAACCGCGTCCTCGGCTGGGTCACGTCCGAAGAGCCGGATTGGGACGCCGTGTACCGCGAACAGCTTCCCCGCGTCTACAACTTCTTCCGCTACCGCTTCGGCGATGACGCGGTCGCCGAGGATCTTACCTCGCGCACATTCGAGAAGGCGTGGGCTGCCAGGCGGCGTTATCGACGGGATGTCGCGGGATTCGCGACCTGGCTGCTCAGCATCGCGCGCAACGTGGCGACAGACCATCTGCGGGCCCAGCGCCGGCAGGTTCCGCTCGAGTATGCGGAAGACGTGATATCGGAAGGGACACCCGAGGAGGAGCACTCGCAGCGCTCCGACCTCGTGCGCCTGTCGACGCTGATCGAGGCGCTGCCGAAGCGCGAGCAGGAGCTGATCGCATTGAAATACGGAGCCGGCGCCACGAATCGCGACATTGCGGGGCTGACCGGCCTCAGCGAGTCGAACGTCGGCTCGATTCTGCATCGCGCAGTCAAAGCGCTGCGCAGGCAATGGTGAGCGAGGAGCCCGCTATGGATGACGATTTTCTCCATGGTTTTCGTCAGAACCCGCCGCCTGAGTTCGCGCGGCGCCTGCGCGCGTCGCTTCGAGAGGGCTACGCCGGCACCGCCGACCGCCCGACGTCGAAGCGCTTTTTCACGTGGGCGTCGATGGCGGCATCGATCGCGGTCGTCAGCGTCGCGTTCACGCTGCCGTCCGTCCGTGCGGGCGCGCAGGCGTTTCTCGACCTGTTCCGCGTCGCCGGCTTCGTCGGCGTGTCGTTCGACGCCGAGCGGCTGCGCGCCATGGAGAGCTTC
>JAFGNC010000445.1 GCA_016927175.1 Gammaproteobacteria bacterium
ATCGTCCTCGGTCAGCGTCTCCGAGCGCGTCATCAGCGTCACGTGAGCGCTCCAGAACTGCGCCGGCTCCCGGGCCGTTTCGACGAGCACTGCCGCGCGGCGCGCGAGGGTGCTGCCGGGCACGGGGCGGTGCCTGAACACGTAGCGCAGCCGGTCGCCGAGCTGCGTCCGCACCTCGGCGATACGCTCGTTGGCGGCGCGGCAGTGGGGGCAGTCGTAGCTGCCGTACTCGACCAGCGTGATCGGCGCGTTGTTCGGGCCGAGGGTGTGGTCGGTGAGATCGTCGACCGGGCGATCCAGCCGTGCGACCGCGGAGTCTGAACCGGACATGGAAATTCTCGCGAGGGAACGCGAGCGAAAGACTATCGTAGAATGGGGTGACGAAGTGACGGAGAGGTGATGGCGATGGACTGGCCGGCGCTTCCGTATCCCCCGTGGCGCGAGACCTGCGAAGCGCTGCACCTGTACTCGCAGATCGTCGGCAAGTACCGGCTGGCGCGAACGCCGTGGGTCAACCACTCCTGGCACGCGACCTTGTACGTCAACGCCCGTGGCCTGACGACGTCCGTCGTTCCGGACGGCCCCGGCGGCATCGAGCTCGTCGTCGACCTGATCGATCACGCCGTGGTCGGCACCGCGACGGACGGCCGCCAGGCTCGCTTCGATCTCGGCGCCATGACGGTCGCAGAGTTTCACGGCCGTTTCATCGAGCTCCTGCGCGCGCTCGGCGGCACGGCGAAGCTGCACGGGCGCCCGAACGAGGTGCTCGACCCCGTGCCGTTCGCGGCGGATCACCGGGCCCGACCGTACGATGCCGAGGCCGTGACGCGCTTCTTCCACGCGCTGCTCGCGATCGACGCCGTGCTGAAGCGCTTCCGCACGTCGTTCGTCGGCAAGGTCAGCCCGGTGCACCTGTTCTGGGGCAGCTTCGACGTCGCCGTCACGCGTTTCTCCGGCCGCCGCGCGCCGCCGCATCCGGGAGGAATTCCGGCCCTGCCGGACGAGGTGACGCGGGAGGCCTACAGCCACGAAGTCTCGTCGGCCGGCTTCTGGCCCGGCGGCGGGGGCGTCGACTACGCCGCGTTCTACTCTTATGCCTATCCGACGCCGCCGGGTTTCGATCAGGCGCGCGTCGAGCCCGCCGAGGCGGCTTTCGACTCACGGCTCGGCGAGTTCGTGCTGCCTTACGACGTCGTGCGGAAGGCGCCGGATCCCGATGCGGTGCTGATGCGTTTTCTCGAGACGACGTATCGCGCCGCCGCGGAGCTCGGCTCGTGGGACCGCGCCGCGCTCGAGTGCGCGACGGGCGAGCCGCTGCGGCCTCGCCCGCTGTAGCCGCTCCGCGGGCGCCGCCGTGGGCGCCGCTCGGCAACGCCTGCGCCGCGCGCGCGGTTCAGCGCCGCCTTGCGCGGCTGTCGCCCGCGCCGCTCAGACGTCCGACCTGCGGCCCCCTCCGTCGAAACAGCACGGCGGCGATGCCCGCGGCGACGGCCGCGAGCACGGCGTTCAACAGCGCTCCGGCGCGAAACGCGCCGAGGAAGGCATCGTCGATCGCGCGCCGCAACGCGGGGCGCTGTTCGCTCGAGACCGCGGCCGGGATCTCGAGCTCCGCGAGGCGCTCCGCGTCGTCGAGCATCTGCCGCTCGAGCGCCGCGGGGACGTCGAGCGGCTCGAGGCGCGTCTCGAGCGCACCGGTGAAGACCGCGGTGGCGATGGCGCCGGACAGCGCGACCGCGAGCAGGCCGGCGATCCGGCTCGCCGCGTTGTTG
The DNA here is from genome assembly GCA_016927175.1 of Gammaproteobacteria bacterium. GTDB lineage: Bacteria > Pseudomonadota > Gammaproteobacteria > Steroidobacterales > Rariloculaceae > ZC4RG20. The sequence continues at coordinate 1,770 of JAFGNC010000445.1, forward strand.
ACGCCGGAAGCCGAGCCCGCGCGGTCGTCGGGCACGGCGTTCATGACGGCAGTCGTCAACGGCGACACCGCCGTGCCCATGCCGGCCGCGATCAGCAGGATCGGGACGAAGAACGTGCCGACGTAGCCTCCGCCGATGCCGGGCAGCGCGAGCCCCGCGCAGCCCGCCGCCACCAGTAAGGCGCCCGCGATCAGCGGCGGCCGCGGACCGATCCGGTCTGAGACCCGGCCGGAGTATCGCGACAGCACGCCGATCATCAGACCGAGCGGCACCAGCGCGAGCCCGGCTTCCGTGGCGCTGTAGCCCTGCAGCTGGATCAGGTTGTACGGCAGCAGAAACAGAGCGCCGCCGAGCGCCGCGTACAGCAGCAGCGTCATCACGTTCAGACCGGAGAACTCGGCGGAGCGGAACAGCTCCGGCGGCACCAGCGGCGCCGGCACGCGCCGCACGTGCCGAACGAACGCCGCGGCGGCGGCGAGACCGGCGGCGAGCGCGGCGAGCACGTCGCCGGGCGCGCCTTCGGCCTGAGGCCAGCGTGTCAGCGCGAAGGTCAGCGCGCCGAGGCTCGCGGTAGCGAGCGCCGCCCCGTACCAGTCGACGCGCTCCCGTCGAGCGCTGCGGCTTTCCGGGACGCGGCGCAGCGTCAGGTACAGCGCGCCCGCGGCGAGGGGCACGTTGATCCAGAACACTGCGCGCCACGACGCGGCATCGATCAGCACGCCGCCGAGCGCGGGCCCCGCGGCCGTCGTCAGCGCCGAGAACGCGGCCCATGTGCCGATCGCCCGACCCCGCACCGAGCGCGGAAACGACGCGGCGATGATGGCGAGGCTCTGCGGCACGAGCATCGCGGCGCCGATCCCCTGCACGACGCGGCTCGCGATCAGGCTGTGCGCGCCGGGGGCGAGCGCGCAGGCGATCGACGCCAGCGCGAACACCGCGATACCGGCGGCGAATATGCGCCGGCGCCCGGACTGGTCTCCGAGGGCGCCGCCGGCGAGCAGCAGCGCGCCGAGGGTCAGCGTGTAGCCGTTGACGATCCACTGCAGATCGGAGAAGGCGGAACCGAATTCGGCCTGGATCGCCGGCAACGCGACGTGCACGACGCTGCCGTCGACGAAGGCCATGGACGACGCAAGTATCGTGGCAGTCAGCACGGCCGGCCGATCGCGCTCGTCGCAGGGGGAATCGGCCGGAACGTCGACGACCTGCCTGCCGTCGGGGCAGAGCGGGCGGTGAATGGCGCTCACCGGGACAGTGTCTCACGCTCGGCGGCCAGACAGGCGTGGCTGCATCCGCCGCCCCGCCGCGCGCGGCCGTCCGTAAGCTGCGTCGACTTTGCGAACGATGAAGCGCGGCGAAAATTCATCTTGGCCGAAATTGTTATCTCATATATCATGCGACCATCTCAGATACCAGAAGTAAAAGTACCACCTAATTCGAGGCGACGATGCAGCGGGCGAAGGGGAGTCTTCGCGTCGTCGCACAGGAGGGGTATCCGGGGACGCAATATTCGCGTCGATAGACGTCAACGCCAACGACATCGGCAAAGCCGCAGGGGGAGGAAATCCGTGAAGACAAGAACGGAAACAGCGCGTTCGCTCGCACTGAGCAAATGCGCAGCTGCAGTTTCGATCGCTTGCAGTATCAGCTCGGGAGCCGCGTTCGCGCAGGAAAGGCAGCTCGAGGAAATCGTGGTCACGGCCGAGCGCCGAGCGAACACAGAGGCCACGACGGCCATCTCCATCGAGGTGCTCACGGACGATTTCCTTGCGGAAAACCAGATCAAAGACATCATCGATCTGCAGAACGCCGTGCCGGCTCTGCAGTTCTTCCAGAACAGCTCCTACGTGCAGGCGAACATCCGCGGCGTCGGCAATCCGTCGCGCGGCGGTCCCAGCGAGCAGGTAGGTGTGCCGATCTTCTTCGACGGCGCCACGCAGGGCGAGGAGATGGGCATCGCGAGCGGCTTCTTCGACGTCTCGACCATCGAGGTCCTGCGCGGCCCGCAGGCCACGTTCGTCGGGCAGGCGGCTGCCGGTGGCGCAATTCTGATCAACACCGCTCGGCCGAACTTCGACGGGCTGAACGGCTACGTCGAGGCGACGGTGGGCGACTACGGGCGCAGGAAAGTCAACGCGGCAATCAACCTGCCGGTCCTCGACAAGTTTGCCGCGCGGCTCGCCTACATGAGCGAGAACCGGGACAGCTTCTACGAGAACGTCGCCGGATCGCAGAGCCCGGGCGCGAGCTCGCAGTGGACTCCCGGCGATCAGCAGGACGACAACTACCGGCTGAGCATGCTGTGGGAGCCGACCGACAATTTCAGCCTCTGGACGAAGCTCGAGCAGAGCAAGGTTCTGACCTACGGTCCCCCGGTGCAGCCGAATCCGCACTTCTACACCGGGTTCTGGGATGATGACGGCAATCCGGCGACCCCCTCCGTACCCGTACGGACCTACTCTCCGCACTATCAGGGGCCGGCGCCGGGTACCGCCACCCCGAACCCCGCCACGGGTGGCTACTTCCAGGGCGGGCAGCCGGGACCGGGCGGCGTGCTGTACGATCCGCTCGATCCCCGGAAGCTCGCCAACCTCGGCCCCCAGTATCGCGACACGTCGGTGCATCGCCAGTCCGTCGAAGCGAACTGGACCTTCGGGAACGGCATCACCTTCCGCTCGTTGACCAGCAACATCGAGATGGACCGCGTTCAGACGGAAGGCGGCGACAGCCTCGCCTACTCGTCCTACCAAGGCTGGCAGCTCGGGCCGGGCATGCGCACCTGGTCACAGGAGTTCAACCTGATTTCGCCGGAAGGCAATCGCATCGAGTGGCTCGTCGGCCTGTACAAGAACGATCGTCATACGGAGCTGCAGTTCAACAATCCGTTCGGGGTGGGACCCATCGGTTCGGTCCTGAACTGCGGCTGGCAGTACGACAGCTCCTGGACCCCGTGCCCGACGAGCTTCGTCCCGGGAGTGCCGCGCTTCATGTGGAGCTCCGTCGACGACGTCGTCCACCAGGCGCTCTTCGGCCAACTGAATTTCAACGTGTCGGACACGGTGGAATTGACGCTCGAGGCGCGCCACAACGAGGACGACAACCGGCAGGTGCGAGCCTTTTACACGGGCGCCACATTGGATCCGACCGCCGTTAACACGGTTCCCTGCAGAGGGAACGTCGAAGGGCAGGTCTTTTACTGCCCGGAAAACGTGCTCGACTTGAGCACGAGCAATCAGAT
>JAFGNC010000446.1 GCA_016927175.1 Gammaproteobacteria bacterium
AGGTGCGGGTCGCCGCGCGGCAGCACGGCGTCGTCGAAAGCCGTGGCGGGCTGGCCTAGCCCGAGTGCCAGCGCCCGCAGCACGGCGACCCCGACCCGATCCATGCAGCGCATCCACTCGAGCACGATCGGCCGCATCGCGGGCAGGCTCGGCGGCCACTGGTTCGGGCCGCGCAGGCGCAGCCACGGCGGGTCGTGAGGCGAGGCCTCCGCCGGGGGCTCCTCCGGCCCCACGTCGAGCTGCTCGCGCCAGTCGCTGACGCCGCGTGTGCGCTCGCCGCCGAGCATCGTGTAGCCGCGGAAATGGGGAGAGTTCGCGATCGCAAGCGCCCGCCGCTCGGGCTCCGGCAGCGCGAAGAACTCCCGCGCGGCGGCCATGATTGCCCGGTCGAGCTCCGGCGGCACGCCGTGGCCGGTCAGGTAGCAGAAGCCGGGTCCGTGGCAGGCGTCGCGCAGCCGCCTGACGAGCTCCCGGCCGGCGGGACTATCGGGCGCGGCCAGAAAGCCGCCGAGGTCGATTTCCGGCAAATTCTTCATAGTGTCTTCTTCACGCCTGCTGGCAGTGCTGATGCACGCCCGATACGGTGTCCGCGGCCCGTCGCCCGGCCGCAGAGCGCCGGACCGGGTCATCCGTCGCCGGTCGGACGTGCATTACGGCTTGCGCGTGCGGGCGGTCCCGCCAAGTCGTAGAATGTCGCGCTCGCGCCCACGCGCCTCCTGCACGACTCCGTCTCGCCGTCGGCGAGCGGCCGCGCATTATCTCCGATTGCATTCAACGATGCCGAAGGATACGACGCTGTCAGCGACGACGCACAGGACTCGCCGCGCCTCGCAAACCGCTGCCCTCGACCGTGACGTCATCCGCGTCCGCGGGGCGCGCCAGAACAACCTGAAGAACCTGGACCTCGACCTGCCGCTGAACGAGCTGATCGTCGTGACCGGGGTCAGCGGCTCGGGCAAGTCCTCGCTCGCGTTCGACACCGTCTATTCGGAGGGCCAGCGCCGCTACGTCGAGACTTTCTCGCCCTACGCGCGGCAGTTTCTGGACCGCATGGACAAGCCGCAGGTGGACCGCATCGACGGCATACCGCCCGCCATAGCGATCGACCAGACGAACCCTGTCCGTACGTCGCGCTCGACCGTCGGCACGATGACCGAGCTGAACGACCATCTGAAGCTGCTGTTCGCGCGCGCCGCAACGCTTTATTGCGAGTGCTGCGGCCGGCCGGTGCGGCGGGATTCGCCGGAGACGATATGCGAGGAGCTCGAGCGGCGCTTCGCCGCGGCCGGCGCCGAGCCGCGCATCATGATCACGTTCCCTGTCGCGATACCCGCGAACTTCAGCATGGACGAGGTCGAGTCGTTCCTCGCGCGGCAGGGCTACACCCGCATCCTCGAGCGCTCGGGCGACAGGGTCGAGGTCGTGCAGGACCGGCTCGTGATGCGGCCGGCCAATCGCGCGCGCGTGATAGAGGACCTCGAGGCGGGGCTCAAGTACGGCTCGGGCCGCGTTGCGGTGCGGCTCATGGACGAGCCGGGCGGCGCCGCTCGATTCTCGTCCGGGCTGCACTGCGCCGACTGCGATCGCGAGTACTCCGATCCGATCCCGAACAGCTTCTCGTTCAACTCGCCCGTCGGCGCCTGCGAGACCTGCCGCGGCTTCGGGCGGACGATGGGCATCGACTATCGTCTAGTGGTTCCGGACCCGGCGGCGTCGCTCGCCGCGGGCGCGGTCAGGCCGTTCCAGAGCAAGAGCTACGGCGAGTGCCAGGACGATTTGCTGCGCTACGCAAAGAAGCGCGGCATCAGGATCGACGTGCCGTGGTCCGAGCTGACGGAGGCCGAGCGCGCCTGGGTCGTCGACGGCGAGGGCTCGTGGAGCGAGCGCAAGTGGTACGGCGTCCGGCGCTTCTTCGCATGGCTCGAGGGACGCGCGTACAAGATGCACGTCCGCGTGCTGTTGTCGCGCTACCGCTCCTACGATCTGTGCCCGGCCTGTCGGGGTGCCCGGCTGAAGCCCGAGCCGCTGCTGTGGCGCATCGGCACGCTCGACGACGCACGCGCCGTCGTCGCGCCCGAGAAGCGCTTCCGCCCGCCGACGCTCGAGCTCGACGATGCAGCGTTCGTGGCGCTGCCGGGCCTGAACGTTCACGACGTCATGACGCTGCCGATCGACCGCGCGCTGCGCTTCTTCGAGGCCTGGGCCGGGGGCGGCAGCACCGCGGCGTTCGACGAGGTGCTCGGCGAGATCCTGACGCGGCTGCGGTACCTGAACGACGTGGGCCTCGGCTACCTGACGCTCGACCGCCAGTCGCGGACGCTCTCCGGCGGCGAGGTGCAGCGTATCAACCTGACGACCGCGCTCGGCACGTCGCTGGTCAACACGCTGTTCGTGCTGGACGAGCCGAGCATCGGGCTGCACTCGCGCGACATGAACCGGGTGATCGGCGTTCTCGAGAAGCTGCGCGACGCGGGCAACACGCTGCTCGTCGTCGAGCACGACGCGGAAGTCATGCTGGCGGCGGACCGGATCCTCGATCTCGGGCCGGGCCCCGGCACGCACGGCGGCCGCGTCGTCTTCAACGGCAGCCCTGCCGAGCTGCTGCGCGGCAGGAAGACGCTGACGGCGGATTACCTGAGCGGCGCGCGGCGGATCGGCGAGCACCGCAAGGCGCGCCCGCCCGATCCGGACGGCGCCTGGCTCGTCGTCGAAGGCGCGAGCGAGCACAACCTGAAGGACGTCGACGCCGCGATCCCGCTCGGCAGGCTCGTCTGCATCACGGGCGTCAGCGGCTCCGGCAAGTCGACGCTCGTCGAGGACGTGCTGTACCGGGGCCTCGCGACGCTGATGGGCCGGCCGAAGGACGCGCCGGGCCGTCACCGCCGCATCGTCGGCGCCGACAGGCTCGGCGAGGTCGTGCTGGTCGACCAGTCGCCGATAGGCAAGACGACGCGCTCGAATCCCGCGAGCTTCGTCGGCGCGCTCGAGCCGATCCGCAAGCTCTTCGCGAACGAGCCGCTCGCGCGCGAGCGCCGCTACACGGCCGGCACGTTCAGCTTCAATTCGGGCAACGGCCGCTGCCCCGCGTGCGCGGGCAACGGCTTCGAGCACGTCGAGATGCAGTTCCTGAGCGACGTGTACCTGCGCTGTGCGGAATGCGACGGCAAGCGCTACCGGCCGGAGGTGCTCGAGGTCGAGCTCGCGCCGCCGGCGGGGTCGGAGCACGCGCCGAAGTCGATCGCCGACGTGCTCGACATGACCGTCGCGGACGCGGTCGGGTTCTTCGCGGAGGAGCGCGACGTGCTGCGCCGCCTCGAGCCGCTCGTTGCCGTCGGCCTCGAATACATGACGCTCGGCCAGCCGGTGCCGACGCTGTCGGGCGGCGAGGCGCAGCGGCTGAAGCTCGCGAGCCATCTCGCGAACGCGGGCAGGAACGGCAAGGCGTCGCGGCCGACGCTGTTCCTGTTCGACGAGCCGACGACCGGGCTGCATTTCGCCGACGTCGCGCGGCTGCTCGGCGCGCTCGAGCAGCTGCTCGCCGAAGGCCATACCGTCGTGCTGATCGAGCACAACCTCGACCTGATCCGCTGCGCCGACTGGATCGTCGACCTCGGGCCCGAAGGCGGCGACGCGGGCGGCGAAATCGTCGCGGCCGGGACGCCGGCAGAGCTGATGAAGATCGCCGCGAGCCACACGGGCCAGGCGCTGGCGCGCAATCGCGACGGCTACGGCGCGGCGCTCGCGCGCCGGCGCGGCGCAGCGCCGAAGGCGGGCCCGGCGCGTGCACGAGGGGCTGCACGCAGGCCGAAGCGCCGCACGGCACCGACGATCGACATCGTGCACGCGCGCGAGCACAACCTGCGCAACGTCGACGTGACGATCCCGCGCGACAGGCTGACGGTCGTGACCGGCGTCAGCGGCAGCGGCAAGAGCACCGTCGCGTTCGACATCCTGTTCGCGGAGGGCCAGCGCCGCTATCTCGAGTCGCTGAACGCGTACGCGCGGCAGTTCGTCGAGCCTGCGACGCGCGCCGACGTCGACGCCGTCTACGGCATCCCCCCGACGGTCGCGATCGAGCAGCGTACGAGCCGCGGCGGGCGCAAGAGCACCGTCGCGACGCTGACCGAGATCCATCACTTCCTGCGCCTGCTGTTCGTCAAGCTCGGCGTGCAGCACTGCCCGGACTGCGACGTCGAGATCAACGCGCAGAGCCCGGAGGAGGTCGTCGCGAAGCTGATGACGCGTTACCGCGGCCGCAGGATCACGCTGCTCGCGCCGCTCGTGATCGGCCGCAAGGGCTATTACACGGACCTCGCCGAGTGGGCGCGCAACAAGGGCTACGGCGCGCTGCGCGTAGACGGCGTCATGACGCCGACCGACGCCTGGCCGCGGCTCGACCGCTTCAGGGAGCACGACATCGACCTGCCGGTCGGCGACATCGACGTCAGCCCGAAGGCGGGTGCCGAGCTCGAGCAGCACGTCTCGACGGCGCTCGCGCTCGGCGGCAGCATGCTGCGGGCGGTGCCGGCGAGCGGCCGCGGCGCGCGCACGGCGGGGGAGCTGTACTCGACCGAGCGCGCGTGCCCGAGCTGCGGCCGCAGCTTCGAGCCGCTCGATCCGCGGCTCTTCTCGTACAACTCGCGCTACGGCTGGTGCGGCGCGTGCTACGGCAC
>JAFGNC010000447.1 GCA_016927175.1 Gammaproteobacteria bacterium
TCACGCTGTCCGAGATCGCGATCGAGGCATTCTTCCCTGCCGACGAGCGAACCGCCGGCGCCCTCGCTGGACGCGCGGAGAGCGCCACAGGCTCACCCGCCGCCCCGCTGCCGCACGACGTTAATTAACCCCTTCCGATCCGGTGCTCGAACCGGGCTGTCCGCGCCGTTAACGCTCCGTTAACGTTGCCGGAAAACGGTTAAGAACTTGATCCTGAACGGCGCTGGCGAACCATCCTGCGTTTCGCAGACGGCGCTCGACGGCCTCGGCGTCGTCCGAATCAACCGCATTCAGGAGACTCCACGACCATGCTGATCCCTCGCTTTGCCGGACGAACGCCCGTCGCCGGGGCCATCGCGCTGCTGCTGCAGGGCGCGCCCGCCGCCGCCCAGGCACCCGCGATCGGCGGAGTCACTGCGGAGCAGCTCGAGGAGATCGTCGTCCAGGGGCGCAGCCTCGACACGAGCCTGCCGATCGAGCTGTCCCGCTACGGCGCCGACGTCGAATTCGTGACCGAGCAGGAAATCGAGAACCACGGCTTCGTCGACGTCAGCCAGTCCCTCGAGATGCTGGTCCCCGGCCTCTACCTGACGACGCAGGCCGGCGCGTTCAGCTACGTCGATCTGTCGCTGCACGGCTCGCGGACCAGCGACGTGCTGTGGACCGTGGACGGCGTGCGGATCAACAACCGCCTCTACAACGGCACGAGCCCGGCCGACACGCTTCCGGCAGGCATGATCGAGCGCACCGAGGTGCTGAAAGGCGGCCATGGGCTGCTATATGGCACCCAGGCCGTGGCGGGCGTGATCAACGTCGTGACGCGGCAGTTCTCGGAGACGACCGAGGGCGCATTGAGCGTAGGCGCCGACGGCAACGACGGCACACACGTCGACGGCTACGTCAGCGGGTCGATCGGCGAGCACAAGCTCGTGGCGTGGGCGTCGCAGAACGAGACGGACGGCTACGAGATCTACGACCGCTATCAGCCGAGCGCGACGCTGCGCAATCGCGGCTACGACGTCACGAGCTTCGGCACGAAGTACGGCTACGACTTCAGCGACGCGCTGCAGCTGACCGTGCAGGCCGTGCACACGGACGCGGCGCTCGACTACCCGACGCCGGCCGGCAAGGACGTGAACGACCGCGACGAGGACATCATCAGCGCGCGGCTCGACTACATCCCGGACGAAACTCTGCGGCTGTTCGTCAAGAGCTACTTGCACGACTGGGACACGCACTACTATGCGCCGCCGAAGCCCGCGGATCCGCCGTACTGGGGCTACGATGACTTCGGCTTCACCGCCGGCGCCGAGATCAGCCCTGCGACCGGCCCGCTCGCCTACCACGTCGGCTTCGACTTCCAGAAGTACGACGGCGTCGACGAGGTGCTGCAGATCGCCGGCCAGCAGGAGCAGGTGCGCGCGCTGTACGGCCAGATCCGCACGAGCGATTCGTTCTCCGAGCAGACCCGGCTCGCGGCCGGCATGCGCTACAACGAAACCGGCGAGACGAGCGCCACGGTCGGCAGCATCTCGGCCGAGCACCACTTCAGCGATCGCCTCTATATCGAGGGCGTGCTCGGCACCTCTTTCATGCTGCCCGACGCCTTCAGCCTCTACAACGTCGACGTGTGCTGCGCCTACGGCAACCCGGCACTCGAGGCCGAGGAAAGCGTGAGCCTGAACCTGGCGGTCGGCGGCCGTCTCGACGTCGGCGGCAGACCCCTGAGCTGGCAGATCACCGGCTGGGACCGAAGCGTCGACAACCTGATCTCTTCGACGACGGTGGAGCAGTCACCGATTCCGGTACCGCCCGGCTACGACCGCGTGCGCATCAACGTCGGCGACGAGGTCGAGGTGCAGGGTGCCGAGTTCCTGCTGCGCGGCCCGTTCACGGAATCGCTGTCGTTCACGTTCAACATGTCGTACAGCAAGGAAACGGATACGGGAACGGGCGAGCAGCTCCCCGGACGCCCGCGGCGCAACCAGAAGGCGATGCTGTCGTACGACCCCGAGGGCGCGCGCTTCGGTCTCAGCTTCGCGCTCAAGCACGTCGGCGAGACGACGACCGACGTGACCGGGTTCGCAGATCAGCAGTACGGCGACTACTACGTCGCGAACATCGGCGCGCGAGTCTTCCTGGACGACGAGCGCAGGCATCGCGTGAACGTGCGCCTCGAGAACGCGTTCGACGAGGATTACGCCGTGCGGGTCCGCTCGGCGGTTCTCGAGACGTCGCCCGCCGGCGAGCGTTACCTGTACCGGCAGCTCGGCTCGCCGCGGACGGCGTTCGTGACGTACAGCTATACGTTTTAGCGTGCACTCCCTGGCGCCCTTGGCGACTTCAATCTGCGGCGCGAGCGGGCATAACGATCGCGTTGGCTACCGCTCGGACGGATTAGGCGGCCTGCCGAGGGTCCTACTCGCTCCATACGAGAATCGAAGGCACTGTGTCCACGTCGAGCGTGCCGTCTGCAGCTTCTTGCCGTTTCCTCTCTATGTCCTGGAATCGCCTATAGGACATGTCCTGGTATCGCCCATGCAGATACACGACCTGCTCGGGCGAGAGCACACTCGGAGCCAGCTCGACGACGTGGCGCTGATACTCGTTAATCTGAGTCACCGCACGCTCCAAAGATTCGATCGAGAGGATTTTGCCAGCCGGACTCGGCGACACCCGATCTCGAACGTCCATCAATATTTCGAATAATCCGTCGCGCTGGGCGGCCGTAAGAGGAACGCCGTTTCGTTCGAGCAGCGCCCCTATGACTCCGACTTCCCAATATGAAGGGGCGTTGCGCTCCAGCGCCGAGAATTCGTGAAGCTTGGCATCGCCAATGATGGCCGCGATTCTGCTCGACCGCTCGTGCTCATCCATCGGATTGCCCAACGGGGCCTTATCGTCCAACCAGGTCCTGGCGAGCTCGTCTTCCGCAAGGAGTTCGAACAGAGCGTCCTTCTCCAGCGGAGTCAATCCAAGATGTTCGAACAGAAGAGCGTAAGTCGCCCGCACCTCGCGTGTTACGTCCTCCGTCAACCGCTCGAGGACAACGTGTCTATCGTCAAGCGGTTGTGCTCTAGAACTAACGCCATATAAGAGCGCGATAAGCGCCACGACTGCGGCTGACGAGGGCAGGTTGACGACAAACGGTGGGTGCCTCATCGCAATCA
>JAFGNC010000068.1 GCA_016927175.1 Gammaproteobacteria bacterium
TGCCCGCGACGCAGCAGGCCTCGTCCTCGTCGCCGGTGCCGCCGCTCGCGCCGGCCGCGCCGAGAATTCGGCCGTCCGCGTCGCGGATCAGCACGCCCCCGGGCTGCGGCAGAAATTTCCCCTGCGCCGTCGCCGCCAGCGTCACGAAGAAATTCGGGTTGTCCTTGGCGCGCGCGGCGAGCGCCCGGCTCGAAGCGCCCATTCCGACGGCGGCCCACGCTTTGCCGGTCGCAACCTCGAACCGGAACATGCTGGCGCCGTCCTCGCGCTGCATCGCCTTCAGGTGGCCGCTCGCGTCCAGCACGACGACGCTGAGCGGCAGGATGTTCATCTGCCTCGCCTTCTCGAGCGCTTTCTCGACGACCGTATTGGCACTTTTCAGGTTGAGCTCGGACATTGTTCCTCCCTTGTCTGCTGCGCCCGACGTCCGGCGGACAGCGCCCGGCCGCGGCCGACCCTCGATCCGTCCCGGAGCAGGCTGCAGCATAAGGCTCCGCCGCCGCGACGCAAACCGTGAGCCGGCGCCGGCCGGGGTGGCCGACGCCGGAGCGAGGCTCTAACATGGCTGTCTTTCGACCGGTGCCGCCGGCGCCGAACGCGTCGTCGACGGCCTCGCCCTCCCGGTCCACCCACAGGTTTCGTCAAGGGCTTTGCAGCACAAGCTACACGTCTTCTTCGTCTGCGTGACGGGGATCTTCGTCACCGTGTTCGATACGAGCTCGGCCATCGTCGCGTTGCCGACGATCGCGCTCGAGCTCGGCACGGACCTGCCGACGGCGCAATGGGTCATCATCGGCAACAGTCTGACGATCGCGGCGCTGCTCGTGCCGCTCGGCCGACTCTCCGACTCGGTCGGCCGCAAGAGAATCTACGTCGTCGGCTGCTGCCTGTTTTCGGCCGGCGCGCTGCTCGCGGCGCTCGCGGGCGGAATCGGGGCGCTGATCGCGGCGCGGATCTTCGTCGGCATCGGCTCCGCAATGACTCAGAGCACGGCCATGGCGCTGCTGATAAGCAGCTACGAGGCGGACGAGCGCGCGAAGGTCCTCGGCTGGCAGATGGGAGGCGTCGGGCTCGGAGCGATCGCGGGTCCCGCCACCGGCGGAATCATCGTCGGCACGGTCGGATGGCGCGCGCTGTTCGCGATCACCGCCGTCGCGATGATCGTGATCGCGCTGGCCGCTCAGCTGATTCTGCGGCGCAGGGCGGAGCGCCCGCGCTCGAGCATGCCGCCGTTCGATTTCCGCGGCGCGGCGCTGTTCTCGAGCCTGCTCGCGGCGTCGCTGCTGACACTGACGCTCGCGCCCCGGTTCGGCTGGACCGGCCCATACGCCCTCGCCGGGTATGCGGCCGTCGCCGTCCTCGGCTGGACCTTCATTCGCGCCGAGCGCCGTCACCCGGCCCCGATGATGGACCTGCGACTGTTCCGCGTCGGCGCTTTCGGGCTCGGCGCATTGAGCGCGGTGATCGCCTTCATGGGCGTGTCCTCGACTCGCTTCCTGACCCCGTTCTTTCTGCAGGGCGTCAAGGGCTTCGATCCTTCCGGCGTCGGGCTGCTGATGCTGCCGGCGGCCGCGGTCACGGCCGTCGCCGGTCCTTTGATCAACCGCTTCGCCGACCGCTTCGGAGTGCGGCTGTTCGCGAACGCCGGCATCGGCATCGCGCTGCTCGGTCTGCTGCAGTTCGCGCGGCTCGACACGTCGAGCCCGGTGTGGGCCGTCGTCGCCGCGCTGATGACGATGGCGCTCGGCCTCGCGACGTTCAGCGCATCGAACTCGACGCTGATGCTGAATGCCGTCGATGCCGGCTCCCATGGCTTTGCATCGGGCTTCGTGAATCTGTGCCGCAACACCGGCAACGTGATCGGCATTGCGTTCGCGACGGCCATGGTCGCGCTGACGATGAGCCGCGCCGGCTACGTCGCGACCGTCGGCGATCTCGGGCCCGCGGCCGACGGCGGCACTCTGGAGGCGTTCACTCGAGGCATCCGGGCGGCGGCCGGTGCGCTGCTGCTGCTGACGGCCGCGCTGTGGGTCGCGCTGCTGACGTGGTCGCGCCGCTCGGGAGCGGGCCGCTCCGAAGCAGTCCGCGCCGGGGAGGCCCGTTCCGGGGTACGACGCGCCGCGGCGTCTAGCGCGGGCGAGATTCCCGCGGCCGCCAATCCTCGGCAAGCAGCGCCCAGCGCTGATGATCGCGCCACCGGCCGCCGATCTTCAGATAGCGGCGCGAAAAGCCCTCCAGCGTGAAGCCGAGCCTTTCGACCAGCGCGATCGACCGTCCGTTGTGGGGCTGGATGTTCGCTTCGAGGCGATGCAGCCGCATCTCGCCGAAGCAGCGGCCGACGACGAGCCGCAGCGCCTCGCGCATCAGTCCCCGCCCCGCGTACGGGACGAAGGCGTAATAGCCGAGCGACGCCGATCTGAACGAGTAAAGGACGATGTCGTTGACGTTGATGACGCCGATCAGACCGTCGTCATCGGCCGATGCGACGAAGAACGACTCCTGACTCCTGCGCCGGCTGCGCCTCAGGTATGCCCGGTACTCTTCGCCGGTCGAGGGCGGCTCCACGAGGCCCGCGTGCAGGGCCCGGCTCGCCTGAACCCCGCGGAGAAAGTCCCGCTCCCGCCGCAGGGACGGCCTCTCGAGCCGGACGATCGGCACGGACTGCGGCATGGTTCGATTCGCCGGCCCCTCGCCGGCGCACGCGTCGGCGGGAACCGTAACCTGGCCTGCTGGAGCGATCAGTCGGCTTTCGCGTCCCAGTCCTTTTTACCTTCGTCCTTGCCCGCGACCGAGTACAGCACCTGCGCATTGCGCGTCTTCTGGAATTCCTCCAGCGTCTCGCCGCGCATCGCCGCGTAGATGTGCAGGTTCGTCGTGCCGATCACGGCACCGAGCTTTTCCAGCATGAAGAAAATCACGCCGTAATGGATCATCGCGCGCCAGTCCCTGCGGCGCACCATGTCCCGCTCCTCTTCCGTCAGGCCGGCTTCCTCGAACGCCGCCTCCTGATCGCGCAGGAACAGCTCGCGCTTCGCCGGCTCGATCAGATCGTGCAGGAACTTGTTGAGCCGGTAAGCCCTGACGCTCGTGTCGAGCGTGAACGGATACGTGCCCTCGAGGCGGTCGACGCCGTCCCATTCGCGGTTGATGCGCTCGAGGTACTGGCCCTTGCTCTCTTCGGCCGGCGCCTCGGCATCGTCCTCGTAGACGACCGCGGCGATCGGCGTCATCGACGGCAGGTAATAGGACTGGTGAAGCTTCCTGACCTTCGGCGCGAGCGCGCCGCGCATGATCAGCCACATGATGACTTCGGCGCCTTCGAGCCCGCCGAGCTTCGCGTACTCGGCGATCCGCATCTCCGTCAGCCGCTCCGGATCCTTCTCGAGCAGGTCGAGGAACTCCATGTCCCACTCGGTGTTGTTGAAGCCTGCCCGCTCGCCGTGCACCTGGTGCGACAAACCTCCCGTGCCGACGATGACGACCTTCAGATCCTCGGGGTAGCTTTCGATCGCCCGCCGCAGGGACTGGCCGAGCTTGTAGCACCGGCGCGCCGTCGGTATCGGAAACTCCAGCACGCCGACCTGCAGCGGCACGATCGCTCCCGGCCAGTCCGGCTCGTGCGGCCACAGCAGCGACAGCGGCGACATGCACCCGTGGTCGAGGCCGCGGCCCTGGAAGTACGACAGATCGAACTCGTCCGCGGTCAGCCCCTTGGCGATGTGCTGGGCGAGCGCCGGGTGCCCCTTGACGGGCGGCAGGTCGCGCGGACCGCCGCCCTCGTCCGCCACGGACCAGGAGTCGCCGATCCCGAGCGCGAAATGCGAGTAATGATCGAAGAAGAACGACGTGACGTGATCATTGTAGATGAAGAACAACACGTCCGGGCTCTTCTCCGCGAGCCAGCGTTGCACCGGCACGTAACCCTCGAAAATCGGCGCCCATACCGGATCGCGCTGCTTGTTCGTGTCGAGCGCGAAGCCGATCGTCGGCGTGTGGGACGTCGCAATTCCACCCAGTATCCTGGCCACGGGCAGCTCCTCGTCAGGCGGCGCCGAGCTGATCGCTCGCGAAGCGCCAGTTCAGCAGTTTCTCGACGACGGCCTGCAGGTAGTCCGGCCGCCTGTTCTGGTAATCGAGATAATACGCGTGCTCCCAGACGTCGACGGTCAGCAGGCAGGTGCGGCCTTCGGCCATCGGCGTGACGGCATTCGGCGTCGTCTCGATCGCGAGCTTGCCGCCGTCCAGCGTCAGCCACGCCCAGCCGCTGCCGAACTGGCCGGCCGCCGCTTTCTTGAACTGCGACTGGAACTCCTCCATGCCGCCGAAGCTTTCGTTGATCTTGTCGAGCAGCGCCTGGCTCGGCTGCGTCGGCGTCGGCGTCAGGCTGTTCCAGTAGAAAGTATGGTTCCAGACCTGGCCCGCGTTGTTGAATACGCCCTGCTTGCTCGAGTCTCCGTACACGGAGCGCACGAGCTCCTCGAGAGGCATGTCGGCCATGTCCGTTCCGGCGACGAGACCGTTCAGGTTCTTGACATACGCCGCATGATGCTTGCCGTAGTGGAACTCGATCGTGTTCTTCGAGATGACCGGCGACAGCGCGCTCTCGCTCCACGGCAGCGGCGGCAGGGAGAACGGTTCACGATTTGCGTCAGACATAGTCGAACCTCCTTATTCTTGGGATCGATCAGCCTTCGCTCGAGATCGATCCGTGATTGAACCGGGTGTCGGATTTAGGGTGTCGGATTTACAGAGGCCGTAAGTCCGCGCGGCGCGGCGCGTGGCCAGCCACCCACACTAGCCGACGCGCCGAACATCCGCAACTGCCGGAGCCCGCCCGAAGGCCCCGACCCGCGCGGCCGGCGGCGGCGGCGACCCGAAGAAAAGGTGCCCGGGGGGCTTGCTCAAAAGCCTTCCGCCTGAGCTACAATCTTATGCGCCTACAACCGTCCATCCGAGCTTAGGGCATAGGGCCATAATCCTCCGTTGACGGTTCTGAAACCCTCCAGGAGGTGATATGGGCAGAAAACTCTATGTCGGCAACCTGCCGTTCTCGGCAACCGAAGAAGACCTGTTCCAGAAGTTCGCGCCTTTCGGCACCGTCGAGTCGGCGAAGCTGATTACCGACCGTGACACCGGCCGCAGCAAAGGCTTCGGCTTCGTCGAAATGTCCAGCGACTCCGAGGCACAAGCCGCGATCGACAAGCTCAACGGCTCCGATTACAGCGGCCGGCCCA
>JAFGNC010000448.1 GCA_016927175.1 Gammaproteobacteria bacterium
ACGATCCGGGACCGCGACAGCTGCGAGCAGACACGCGTCGCCGCCGACCGGGTCCGGGAGTACCTGGACGAGCGCATCGGGGACTGAGGTTGGGGCGTCCTGCCGTCAAGCGTCGCCGCGACCGGCTGATCGTGCTCGACCGCGACGGCGTCATCAACGCGGATTCCGCCGACTACATCAAGTCCGCGGCCGAGTGGCATCCGCTGCCCGGCAGCCTCGAGGCGATCGCGCGGCTCAACGCGGCCGGATACGACGTCGTCGTCGTGACGAACCAGAGCGGCATCGGCCGCGGTCTATTCGACGCGGACGCGCTGGCCGAGATTCACGCGGCCATGCGTGCGGCCACCGCCGCCGCGGGCGGCGACATCGCCGGAATCTACGTCTGCCCGCACCGGCCGGACGAGGGCTGCGACTGCCGCAAGCCGATGCCGGGTCTGCTGCGCCGCATCGAAGCGGATTTCGACCGGCCGCTGGCCGGCGTGCCCCTGATCGGCGACAAGCTGTCGGACGTGCTCGCCGCGCGCGCCGTCGGGGCCCGCCCGGTGTTCGTGCGTTCCGGCGGACGTGAGGACGACGCGGCGCGTGCCGCCGGCCTCGGCGCCGGCGTGCATCCGGATCTGGCCGCGGCGGTCGACGCGCTGCTGGCCGAGCAAGGGAACTGAAGGAGGCTGCCGGTGCGTCAGTGGCTCGGCTCGATTGCGTTCACTTTGTACCTGTTCCTGTCGGTGCCCGTCTGGGCGCCGGTCGTGCTGCTGTCGGCGCCGTTTCCGCACCGCGTCTCGTATCGGCTCGTGGAGCGATGGGTCAACGGAATTCTGTTCATGCTGAGGACGCTGTGCCGTCTCGACTACGTGGTCGAGGGCACCGAGAACCTCGGCAACGAGAACACGGTCGTGCTGATGAAGCACTCCTCGTCCTGGGAGACGATCTCGCAGTTCAGGCTGTTTCCGAAGCAGACATGGGTGCTGAAACGGGAACTGTTGTGGCTGCCGTTCTTCGGCTGGGTGCTGCCGCTGCTGAAGCCGATCGCGATCAATCGGGGCGGCGGGCGCGTGGCGGTGCAGCAGGTCGTCGATCAGGGGCTCGAGCGGCTCGCCGAGGGCTTCTGGGTCGTGATTTTCCCCGAAGGCACGCGGGTGCCCTTCGGCCAGACGCGGCGCTTCGGGATCAGCGGCGCGCTGCTCGCGGTAGCGGCCGGCAAGCCGGTCATACCGGTCGCTCACGATGCCGGGTACTTCTGGCCGCGGCGCGGCTGGTACAAGAGAGCCGGCACGATCCGCGTCCGGATCGGCCCGGCGATACCGACCGCGGGCCGCGACGCGCGCGAGGTGGCCGCGGACGCCCAGCAGTGGATCGAGCAGGCCCTCGCCGACCTGCGGCACGATGCGCCGGAATCGAAGGCACCGCTCCCCGGCCGGCAGGCGCAGACCTGATCGCCCGGGCGGCACTACCGCCTGGGCAGGTCTCGCCGCCTGGGCAGACCGGACGGCCTGCCGGAGCGCACCGCCTCGGTAACGGCTGACCGCCTCGCGCAGACCTCATCGCCGGCGCGTATCCGTCAGACGTCGAGGTTCGAGACCGCCAGAGCGTTACGCTCGATGAAGTCCCTGCGCGGCTCGACCTGGTCGCCCATCAGCGTGCTGAAGATCTCGTCGGCCGCGACCGCGTCCTCGATCCGAACCTGCATCAGTCGTCGCGTTTCGGGATTGACCGTGGTTTCCCACAGCTGGCCCGGGTTCATCTCGCCGAGACCCTTGTAGCGCTGGATCGACTGCCCCTGTTTCGCCTGATTCATGAGCCAGTCGACCGCCTCCGGAAACGAGGCGACGTCCTTGCGATCCTTGCCGCGCTCCACGTAAGCGCCCGGAGCGATCAGGTCCTTGAAGCTCGCGCCGATCGTCGCGATACGCTGATATTCCGGAGATCGGAAGAATCCCGGCTGGAGGTTCTTCGTCGTCGTGACGCCATGGTACTCGCGCGTGACGTACAGCGCCGGATCGACGCCGTTGCCGCCGGGCTGATAGTGCACGCGGTAGCGCGGACCGGTGCCGTTCAGCAGCTTCAGCCGTTCCTCGAGCTCCGTGCTCCACGCGCGCATGTGTGCGGCGTCATCGATCTGCGCGGCCGTGATCGCGGGCAGCCACATCATCGCGCGCAGCACGTTCGCATCGTAGCGTCGGCCCCAGCGCTCGATGATCGCCCTGGCCTCCATGTACTGCTTCGCGAGGTTCGCCAGCGTTTCGCCCTTGATCTCCGCAGCACCGCCGCCGGGCTGCAGCACCGCGTCCTGAATGGCGCTGCTCAGCAGCAGCGCATTGAGCTCGGCATCGTCTTTTACATAATATTCGTTCTTGCCGCGCTTCAGCTTGTACAGCGGGGGCTGAGCGATATAGACGTGGCCGCGCTCGATCAGCTCCGGCATCTGCCTGTAGAAAAAGGTCAGCAGCAGCGTCCGGATGTGCGAGCCGTCGACGTCGGCGTCGGTCATGATGATGATGCGGTGATAACGCAGGTTGTCGGGATCGAATTCCTCGCGCCCGACGCCGCAGCCGAGCGCCGTGATCAGCGTGCCGACCTCGGCGGACTGCAGCATCTTGTCGAATCGCGCCTTCTCGACGTTCAGAATCTTGCCCTTCAGCGGCAGCACGGCCTGCGTCCGCCGATCGCGTCCCTGCTTCGCCGAGCCCCCTGCCGAGTCGCCCTCGACCAGGAACAGCTCCGACAGCGCCGGATCCTTTTCCTGGCAGTCGGCGAGCTTGCCGGGCAGGCCCGCGACATCGAGCGCGCCCTTGCGCCGGGTCATCTCGCGAGCCTTGCGGGCGGCTTCGCGCGCGCGCGCCGCTTCGACGATCTTGCCGACGATGACCTTGGCTTCCGTCGGATGCTCGAGCAGGAAGGCCTCGAGCTGCGATCCGACGATGGATTCGGTCACGGATTTGACCTCGGACGATACGAGCTTGTCCTTGGTCTGCGACGAGAACTTCGGATCGGGAAGCTTGACCGACAGCACGGCAGTCAGACCCTCGCGCGCGTCGTCGCCGGACGTGCTGATCTTTTCGCGTTTCCCGACGCCCTCGCTTTCGATGTAGTTGTTCAGCGTCCGCGTCATCGCCGCTCTGAAGCCGGCGAGATGCGTGCCCCCATCCCGCTGCGGGATGTTGTTCGTGTAGCAGAACATCCCTTCCTGGTAGCCGTCGTTCCACTGCAGCGCGACCTCGACCTGAATCGGCCCGCGCTTGTCCTGGAAATAAATGACGGTCGGGTGGATCGGCGTCTTGTTCCGGTTCAGATGCGCCACGAACGCCCTGATGCCGCCCTCGTACTCGAAGACGTCGCTGCGGTCGTCGCGCTCGTCCTTCAGCGTGATTCGGACCCCGGAGTTCAGGAACGACAGCTCGCGCAGCCGCTTGGCCAGCGTGTCGTAGTCGAACTCGAGGTTGGAGAAGACTTTCGGGCTCGGCTGGAAGCTGATCGTGGTGCCGGTGCGATCGGTCGAGCCGATGTCCTGCAGCGGCGCGTCGGGCTCGCCCATCGTGTACTGCTGGCGATAGATCCTGCCGCCGCGTTGGATCGTCAGCACGAGCGACTCGGACAGCGCATTGACGACCGAGATGCCGACGCCGTGCAGGCCGCCGGAGACCTTGTACGAGTTGTCGTCGAACTTCCCGCCCGCGTGCAGCACGGTCATGATGACTTCGGCGGCGGATCGGCCTTCGTCGGGATGGATGTCCACCGGAATTCCGCGGCCGTCATCGGTCACGGTCACGGACTCGTCGGGGTGGATCGTGACCGAGACTTCGGTACAGTATCCGGCAAGGGCTTCGTCGATCGAGTTGTCGACGGCCTCGAAAACCATGTGGTGCAGACCGGTGCCGTCGTCGGTATCTCCGATATACATTCCCGGGCGCTTGCGCACCGCTTCGAGGCCCTTTAAGACCTTGATATTTTTAGACGTATACTCACTCTGGCTCATATGATCCCGACCCGCGGCTAAACCGAGTCATTATAGCATTCCTTGATATGCCCCTGTTCCACGTGGAACACCGGGAACTCCGGGTCGTGCGGCAGGCTGTCTTCCGACAGACCGGTGTAGATCTGCTGACATTCGAGCCGCTCCAGCTGCGCCAGCAGTCGCCGCAACGCGCCGGCGTCCAGTTCCGCCGCGGGGTCGTCGACCAGCAGCACCGTGTCGCGGTCCCCTTCCCGTTCCTTGACCTGCGCCAGCACCAGTGCGGCCGCCACGAGCTTCTGTTGCCCGCGGGAAGCCTCGTCCGCAACCGGAGTGCCGCCGAGATCGACCGCCAGGTCCGCCCGGTGAGGCCCGACCTGCGTGAACCCTGACGTCGCGTCACGTTCGGCCGATTCGGCGAGCGCTTCCGGAAAGCTCAGCCCGCTGCGCCATCCCGATCGATATCGAAGTCCGATCGGCCGCCCCAACAGCGCCTGACCCACCTCCGCGGTCAGCGTCTCGACCCTCGCCACGTAGCGGCTACGCGCGGCATCAACCTCTATTCCGGCATCGATC
>JAFGNC010000449.1 GCA_016927175.1 Gammaproteobacteria bacterium
ATCCTGAGCGGCAACTTCCCGCAGGGTTACCAGACGGTGCTGCCGCACTACTGGAATACGGCGGGCATCGACGAGTTCGTGCTGGACTACGCCAACCGCGACATGGCCGGCATCGACTTCCTGAAGAACTGCCCGAAGGACAAGGGCGTTCAGGTCGGCGTGCTGGACATCCGCACGAACATGCTGGAGTCGCCGGAGGTCATCGCGCAGCGCACGCGAGAGGTGCTGAAGTACCTGTCGCCGGAGCAGGTCACGCTGAGCTCGGACTGCGGCCTGAAGCCGCTGCCGCGCATGGTCGCGAAGCTGAAGCTGAAGGCCCTGGCCGAGGGCGCCGCGATCGTCCGCAAGGAGATCGGCGGCTAAGCTACCGACGTTTCAGCCGAAACGAAGCGGGCCGGCTCACTTCGAGCCGGCCCGTTTTTTTTGGCGCGGTGCAGTTGAAGAAGCTGTAAAGCGCCCTTTCCCTGTCGGTCGAGATGGGCGCTACCAGTGTCCCTTTTTCGCAGTATCTGCCTCGCTGCGGCACGCGTCGGCGCTGATGGCTGCGACCGCACGGTCGGTGTCCCTTTTTGGCAGCCTGCGAGTACAGCCCCTGGCCTCGACGCTGCCGCGGCCATGCGCTGAGGGCGGTGCCGTTCGCCCGACAGCATCGCCGACGCGAATGCCCGCGCCCCCAGCACTGCCGTCCAGGAGGAACCGGGAAAAGGGCTCTGACCCGCTCTGACCCCTTTCCGCGGGAAAAGGCCTCCGACCCTGCGGCGCTAGAACGTGCCGCTGATCGTGACGCCCCAGGTGTCGTCGCCGAGCATCGGCGTGAAGGTCACGGCGCTGCTCTGCCATCGGTCGGCAAGCAGGAACGCGGAAGCGATGCCCACGCCCGCGCCGGCCAGCACGTCGGCCGCATCGTGCTCGTCCGCATCGACTCGCGTCGCGCCGGTCAACGTCGCGAGCGCGTAGGCCGGCCATGCCTGGCGGATGCCGTAGCGGCGGTGGATGAACGCGGCGCCCTGAAACGCCATCGAAGCGTGCCCGGAAGGGAAAGCGTCGTCGTCGGAGCCGTCGGGCCTGTCTTTGTCGACGGCGGCCTTCAGCAGGTAAGTCGCGCCGACGTTGGCGGCGAAGGAGCGGTAGAACTGGCGGCGGCCGACGGAATCCTCGCGCCTGAGGGTCAGCGCGAATGCGGCCGCGGGGATGGCGACGCGCAGAACGTCGCCGGCCGTCTCACCGGCCGATTCAGCCGCCGCGGACGGCGGCTGAATCGTGCCGAGTGAAACGAGCGCAGCGGCGGCGAGCGCGGCTTGTCTCAAGACAGGCCGACGATCTCGCCGTTCTCGTCGATGTCGATGTGATCCGAGGCCGGCTTACGGGGCAGGCCCGGCATCGTCATCATGTCGCCCGCGAGGGCGACCAGGAACTCCGCACCGGCGGACAGGTACACGTCACGAACCTTGAACACGTGGCCGCTGGCCGCGCCGCGGTATTTAGGATCCGTCGAGAACGAGTACTGCGTCTTCGCGATGCAGACCGGGAAATGGCCGTAGCCGTCTTCCTGATACTTCTCGATTTTCCGCCGCACGGCCGTGTCCGCGATGACCTCGCTCGCGCCGTAGATCTTCTCCGCAACCTTGCCGAGCTTGCGCCACAGCGTGTCCGAGTCGTCGTACACGAACTTCAGCTCCGGCGCCGGGTTGTTCAGCTGCTCGACCACCGTCTCGGCAAGCTCCACGGCGCCGGCTCCGCCCTTGGCGAAGTGCTCGCAGGCGACCGCCTTGACGCCCTGCTGGGCCATGTGGTCCTGGACGAACTGGATCTCCCTGTCCGTATCGCTGCCGAAACGGTTCATCGCGACGATGACCGGCATGCCGTAGTGGTTGCGGATGTTCGACACGTGCCGGTCGAGGTTGACCATGCCCGCCTTCAGCGCATCCAGGTCCTCGTTGTTCAGGTCCGGCAGCTCGGCGCCCCCCTGGTACTTCAAGGCACGGACCGTGGCGACCAGCACGATCGCGCTCGGGCGCAGGCCCGTCTTACGGCACTTGATGTCGATGAACTTCTCGGCACCGAGGTCGGCGCCGAAGCCCGCTTCCGTCACGACGTAGTCGGCGAGCTTCAGCGCGGTGCGGGTCGCGAGCGCCGAGTTGCAGCCGTGCGCGATGTTGGCGAACGGCCCGCCGTGCACCAGCGTCGGCGTGTTCTCGAGCGTCTGCACCATGTTCGGCTTGATCGCTTCCTTCATCAGCACCGTCATCGCGCCCTGCGCGTTCAGGTCGCCGGCCGTGACCGCCTTTCCTTCCCGCGTGTAGCCGACGATGATCCGGCTGAAGCGCTCTCGCATGTCGTTCAGCGACGTCGACAGGCACAGAATGGCCATGATCTCCGACGCGGCCACGATGTCGTAGCCGGTCTCGCGCGGCACGCCGTGCGCCGTGCCGCCGAGGCCGATCGTGATGTTGCGCAGCGACCGATCGTTCAGGTCCACGACGCGCTTCCACGTGATCCGGCGCACGTCGAGGTTCAGCGCGTTGCCGAAGTGAATGTGGTTGTCCACCAGCGACGCGAGCAGGTTGTGCGCCAGGCTGACGGCGTGGAAGTCGCCCGTGAAATGGAGGTTGATGTCCTCCATCGGGGCAACCTGCGCATAACCGCCGCCGGCGCCACCGCCCTTGCTGCCGAAGCAGGGCCCGAGCGACGGCTCGCGCACGCACACCATGGCCTTCTTGCCGATCTTGTTCAGCGCGTCGCCGAGACCGACCGTGGTCGTGGTCTTACCCTCCCCGGCCGGTGTCGGCGTCACGGCGGTCACCAGTATCAGCTTGCCGTCGGGACGACTCTCCAGGTCCTCGATCAGATCGGCGGACAGTTTGGCCTTGTAGTGCCCGTAGGGCTCGAGGTCGGCCGGATCGATGCCGAGCCGCTGCTCGGCCAGCTCGCTGATCCTCTCGAGCTTCGCGTTACGGGCGATTGTGATGTCGTCGTTCATACGTGCTGAGCCAACTCTCGATCAGTAGCGGTAGTGGTCGGATTTGAACGGACCGTTCACAGGTACGCCGAGGTAGTCCGCCTGGCGTTGCGACAGCTTGGTCAGGTCGACGCCGAGCTTCTCGAGGTGCAGCGCCGCAACCTTCTCGTCGAGGTGCTTCGGCAGCACGTAGACGCCGAGCGGGTACTTGTCCGTGTTCTTGAACAGCTCGATCTGCGCCAGCGTCTGGTTCGTGAAGCTGCTCGACATGACGAAGCTCGGGTGGCCCGTCGCACAGCCGAGGTTCACGAGGCGGCCTTCCGCCAGCAGGATGATGCTGTGGCCGTCGGGGAAAGTGATGCGGTGCACCTGCGGCTTGATCTCTTCCCACTTGTACTTGCGCAGCTGCTCGACCTGGATCTCGTTGTCGAAGTGGCCGATGTTGCAGACGATCGCGTTGTGCTTCATCCGCTTCATGTGCTCTTCGGTAATCACGTCGACACAGCCGGTGGCCGTCACGAACACGTCGGCGTACTCGCAGACCTCGTCCATCGTGCGGACCGTATAGCCTTCCATTGCAGCCTGCAGAGCGCAGATCGGGTCGGTCTCCGTGATGACGACACGCGCCGACTGCGAGCGCAGCGACTGCGCCGAGCCCTTGCCGACGTCGCCGTAGCCCGCGACGACGGCGATCTTGCCCGACAGCATGACGTCCGTCGCGCGCATGATGCTGTCGACCAGCGAATGCCGGCAGCCGTAGACGTTGTCGAACTTCGACTTCGTGACCGAATCGTTGACGTTGATGGCAGGGAACAGCAGCTCGCCGCGCTTGCTCATCTGGTACAGGCGGTGCACGCCGGTCGTCGTTTCCTCCGAGACGCCGCGGATTTCCTTGGCCATCTTCTCGAAACGGCCGGGGTCCGCCTTGATCGCCTTCTTCAGCTGCGCGAACAGCACCTTCTCCTCGGGGCTGTCGGTCGCCTTGTCGAGAACGCTCGGATCCTGGACCGCCTTGTAGCCGAGGTGCACGAACAGCGTCGCGTCGCCGCCGTCGTCGAGGATCATGTTCGGCACTTCACCGTTGCCCCAGTCGAGCGTGCGGTCGATGAACTCCCAGTACTCCTCGAGGGATTCGCCCTTGTACGCGAAGACCGGCGTGCCCGTGGCGGCGATCGCCGCGGCGGCGTGGTCCTGCGTCGAAAAGACGTTGCAGCTCGCCCACCGAACCTTCGCGCCGAGCGCCTGCAGCGTCTCGATCAGCACGGCCGTCTGGATCGTCATGTGGAGGGAGCCCGTGATCCG
>JAFGNC010000450.1 GCA_016927175.1 Gammaproteobacteria bacterium
CTGGCGGATCCTGCACTCGAACCTGGCGCCGGTCTTCCGCAATCCGTACGACGTCAGCTGGGCGGACGCGACCGACAACGGCACGGTGCGGTGCTTTCCGGGACCGCCGTGAACCCGCCCTCTTCCGACGACGCGATGGCGCGACGACGCGCTCTCCCGACGACGCGATGATGCGTTCTTCCGAGGACGCGATGACGTGACGCGGGTCAGAGGGAGAAGAGCTCCTCGGCGTTCGTCTGGTACAGGCGCTTCTTTGCCTCGTCCGTGATATCGAGCTCGTCCGTGATCCGCACTTCTTCCGCGTCGAACTGATACGGATAATCCATCGCATACAGCACATGCCGCTCGCCGAGCACCTGCTGCGCGAACTTTATCGCCGGCTCCCACGCCATGCCGCTCGTCGTGACGTAGACGTTGTCCTTCAGGTAATCGCTGATCCGCCGCTCGAGCGGCCCAGCCTGGCGCTGCATGTAGTCCAGCCGATACATCACGTAGGGAAGCCCTTCCCCCAGGTGCCCGATCACGATCTTCAGGTTCGGGAACCGGTCGAACGCGCCGCTCGTGACGATGCCGAGCGTATGAAGGTACACGTCCGCGGCGAAGCCCCCGAGCGGACCGTGGAAACCGCGCTCGAGCCAGGGCTCGAGCATGGAGGGCGCCGGCGTGCGCGGATGAATGTAGATCGGCGCATCGAACGCTTCGGCGGCTTCGAGGATTTCCCAGTACTTCTGGTCGTCCAGGTACTCGCCTTTCGTATGCGAGCTGACGATGATCCCCTTCAGGCCGAGCTCGGTCATGCCGCGCTCGATCTCCTTCGCCGCGTTCGCCGGATCATGGGGCGCGATCGTCGTCAGACCGGCGAACCGCGTCGGGTTGTTGCGGCAGGCCTCCGCCAGCTGATCGTTCGTGGAGCGTGCGACGGAAGTCGCCGTGGCGGCGTCGAACACCTGCACGCCGGGCGCCGTCAGCGACAGAACATGCATGTCGATGCCCATCGAATCCATGTCCCGCAGCCGCCGCTCGCCGAGGCTGTTCAACTGCTCGAAAAAGTCGGGGTCCCGATTCAGGAAAGCGCCCCACATCGCGGCGAAGCCAGGCTCGTCTGCCGGATTCGTCGCGAGCAGCGCGCGGTACATCTCGACGATCTCGGGCGTCGAATACGCCTCCTCCGTCGCGATTCGCCTGTACGGCACGTCCCGGCGAATGCTTGCCGCGGCCCCGCGACTCTGGGCGGCCAGAGCGCCGGCCTTCAGCAGCGCACCGGACGCCAGCAGGCACTTCAGCGCAACTCGTCTCGTCGTCATCGTCTGCTTGCCCTAGCCGGCCGCAAGGTGGACCGACAGCTCAAAACTCCCTGCCGTCCTCGAGCCTGACGGACGTGATGTAGCCGCCGTCGCCGCCATCGCGCATCGGCGCGATGCCGATGGTCAGCGTGTCCCCGACCTCGACCATGTCCGCACGCCAGCCGCTGCGGTAGATGTTGTTGCGGCTGTGCCCTTCGTACTCGATCTCCTTGACCGTGCCGTCCTCCTTCTCGACCTCCAGCACGAGCCGGGTGTGCGGGTTGCGGACCTCGAACAGGCGGACGGTTCCCTCGATCATCTCGGTCTTCGAGAAATCGAACTGGGCGGCTGAATGATGTGCCGCGGAAGGCGACGCGAAGGCCCACGCCGCCGAAATCAAAAGAATGCTTGAGACGCTTTTCATGACACGGTTCACCTCCGAGGCGGCTGCACGGCCCCGGCTCGGGTGCGGGGAACGACTTCGTGCGACGCCCGCATGATAAACGCCGCCGATGCGCCGTCAAACAGCCCGGGAGCGGGCGTTGCCGCGCCCGCGTCGATTGCCGCCGCTGCGGGCGTTTGCTCTAATTGGCATCGGCACGACGACGTGCCGCGGCCGCGAAGATCCCGGCGCCAGTGGAGAAAACGATGTTCTTGAGCAGGAAACACCTCCCCCGTCGCACCTTCCTGCGCGGCGTCGGCGCCACACTGGCGCTACCCCTGCTCGATGCGATGGTACCCGCGTTCGCGAATACCACTCGCAGCCCCCGCCTCGGGTTCGTCTACGTCCCCCATGGGGCGATCATGAGCAAATGGACGCCGGATGCGGTCGGCCGCGACTTCGAATTCAAGGAAACGCTGAAACCGCTGGAAGCCTACCGCAGCCGCCTCAGCATCGTCAGCGGCATGCACCACCGCGCGGCCGACTCGACGGCTGTCCACTCGCTGAGCCCGACGACCTGGCTCAGCGGCGTGCGGCCCAAGCCGACGCAGGGCGTCGACGCGTACGCGGGCGTCACGGCCGACCAGTACGCCGCGATGGCGATAGGCCAGGAGACGATGCTGCCGTCCATGGAGCTCGCGACGGAGGATCATTCGTCTCTGATCGGCCACTGCGATCGCGACTATGGCTGCATCTACATGAACACGCTGTCGTGGCGAACGCCGACGTCGCCGTTGCCGATGGAGATCAATCCCCGCAAGGTCTTCGAGCGGATGTTCGGCCAGGGCGGCAGC
>JAFGNC010000451.1 GCA_016927175.1 Gammaproteobacteria bacterium
GTTCTGGATCTCGTCGTGCTCGACGTCGCGGTCGTGCCCGATGCATTCCTGCCGAATCCGCAGAGGCAGTCCGCGGAAGAGGCTGCGTCCGACGCAGGCGCCGGGCTCGGGTCGGCTGCTCCGGCCGTCGGTCCTGCGGCCGACGTCGAGCGCGAGAGCGGGCGCAGCGCCGCAGCGCGGCAAAGCGCGCGGCCGCTTGCCGCGGAGTCGGCACGGGACGCGCGAGCCCGGGCGGTGGCGCCCGACACGGAGTCTACGGGTGACGCGGCCGCTGCGGCGCCGGCGGCGTTCGGATTCGGTTCTGACGGCGACACGGCCGAGCAGGCCCGAGCGGCGACGGGTGTCGACGAGGCGGCGCCCTCCTTGTGCAGTGACGAAGCCCGCGCGGCACCGGACTCTTGGCTCGAGTGCATCCTCGGGCTCAGCGGCGCGCAGCGCAGCGACGAGCTGGCGGCGTTCCGCGCGCGGCATCCCGACCGCCGCCTGCCGAGCGAGCTCGCCAGCGACCGTCGCTGAAGGCGCGCACCGGACCGCGTGCTACCATTTGGCGCGATTCGCCGCCCGCGAAGCGCCGGATCATCGACTCCGGATTTTTTCCTCTTTTGTCACTGAAGCAAGGGCTTGCACACCACCATGACTAGCACCAAGACTCCGGTTCGCGTCGCAATTACGGGCGCTGCCGGTCAGATCGGCTACCAGCTCGCTTTCCGAATCGCGTCCGGCCAGATGCTCGGCCCGGACCAGCCGGTGATTCTGCAACTGCTGGAGATCCCGCCCGCCCTCGGTGCGCTGCAAGGCGTCGCAATGGAGCTGGACGACTGCGCGTTCGACGCGCTGCACGGGGTCGTCGTGTCGGATCAGGCCGCCACCGCGTTCCGCGATGCGGATCATGCCCTGCTGGTCGGCGCTCGGCCGCGCGGACCCGGTATGGAAAGGAAGGACCTGCTGCTCGAGAACGCGAAGATCTTCTCGGCGCAGGGCAAGGCCCTGAACGAGGTCGCCAGCCGCGACGTCAAGGTGCTGGTCGTCGGTAATCCCGCGAACACGAACGCGCTGATCGCCCGCTCGAACGCGCCGGACATCGAGCCGCGCAACTTCACGGCCATGACCCGTCTCGACCACAACCGCGCAAAGGCGCAGCTTGCGGCGAAGCTCGGCGCCCACGTCAGCGACGTCCGCGGCGTGATCATCTGGGGCAACCATTCCGCGACCCAGTTCCCGGACCTGCGGCAC
The DNA here is from genome assembly GCA_016927175.1 of Gammaproteobacteria bacterium. Lineage (GTDB taxonomy): Bacteria > Pseudomonadota > Gammaproteobacteria > Steroidobacterales > Rariloculaceae > ZC4RG20. The sequence continues at coordinate 1,234 of JAFGNC010000451.1, forward strand.
GCCACGGTCCGCGGGGAGCCCGCGCTGCCCCGCGTGCCGGGCGAGTGGTACCGCGAAGAATTCATCCCGAACGTCCAGCAGCGCGGCGCCGCGATCATCAAGGCGCGCGGCGCATCGTCCGCGGCTTCCGCCGCCTCGGCGGCGATCGACCACATGCGCGACTGGGCGCTCGGAACGGGCGAGGACTGGGTCAGCATGGCCGTCGCTTCGGACGGCAGCTACGGCATCGACGAAGGCGTCGTGTACTCCTACCCTGTTCGTTGCAAGGGCGGCGACTACGAGATCGTGCAGGGTCTTGGCATCGACGAGTTCGCGCGCGAGAGGATGGCCGCGACCGACGCGGAGCTGCGCGAGGAACGGGCGGGAGTCGCCGATCTGCTGTGATTCGACGCGCCGTCGAGGCGTATAGGGGCTGCTAGTGGACACTCTTTTCTGGCTCATCCTGCTGCTCGGCCTGCCGATCGCGCTGGCGTATCGGCGCAGCTCGCTGAAGACGGCGACACTGGTGCTCGGCGCCGCGCTGCTCGTGTACACGCTGGTCGGCGACGGCGGCGGCGTCTTCAAGACGCTGCTGTGGGTCGCATTCGCGGCGTTCGCAGCGCTGAACCTCGAGTCGCTGCGGCGCAGGTACGTGTCCCGGCGCCTGCTCGACGCATACCGCAGGATGCTGCCGTCCATGTCGAAGACCGAGCAGGATGCTCTGGAGGCCGGCAATGTCTGGTGGGAGGGGGAGCTCTTCTCCGGCGCCCCCGACTGGCGCAAGCTGAGGAGCCTGCCTCGGCCGAAGCTGACGGCCGAGGAGCAGGCGTTCCTCGACGGCCCGGTCGAAGAGCTGTGCCGGATGCTCGACGACTGGCAGATCACGCACGAGCTGTCCGACATGCCGGCGGAAGTCTGGGACTTCCTGAAGCGCGAGCGATTCTTCGCGATGATCATCCCGAAGGAGTACGGCGGCCTCGGCTTCTCGCCGCTCGCGAACTCGATGGTCCTGACGAAGATCTCGTCGCGCAACTCGACGGCAGCGTCGACGATCGGGGTCCCGAACTCCCTCGGACCGTCCGAGCTGCTCCTGCACTACGGCACCGAGGAGCAGAAGCAGCGGTGGCTGCCGGCGCTCGCGCGCGGCGACGAGATTCCGTGTTTCGCGCTGACGTCGCCGCGGGCCGGTTCCGACGCGACGGCCATCGTCGACACCGGCGTGGTGTGCCGCGGCACCTTCGAAGGCAGGGAAGTCGTAGGCATCAGGCTGAACTGGGACAAGCGCTACATCACGCTTGCACCGATCGCGACGGTGCTCGGCCTCGCCTTCAAGCTCTACGACCCGGACCATCTGATCGGCGACGAGGACGCGTACGGCATCACCGCCGCGCTGATTCCGACGCACCTGCCCGGCGTCGAGATCGGCCGGCGGCACTTCCCGATCAACATCCCTTTCCAGAACGGCCCGACGCGCGGCAAGGACGTTTTCGTGCCGCTCGATTACATCATCGGCGGCGAAAAGATGGCCGGGCAGGGCTGGCGCATGCTCGTGCAGCTGCTCGCGGTCGGCCGCGGCATCACGCTGCCGAGCAACGCGCTCGGCGGCGCGCTCGCGTCCGTCTATGCATCGGGCGCCTACGCGCGAGTGCGCCGGCAGTTCAACCTGCCGATCGGCAAGTTCCACGGCGTCGGCGAGGCGCTCGCGCGGATGGCCGGCAACACGTACATCATGACCGCCGCATCCCGCGTGACGTGCGCGGCGCTGAACGCCGGCGAGCGTCCGTCGGTGGCCTCGGCCATCCTGAAGTATCACAACACGGAGCTCGGCCGGCAGGTCGCCAACGACGCGATGGACGTCCAGGGCGGCAAAGCCATCATGCTCGGCCCGAAGAACTACCTCGCCCGCAACTACGAGTCCGTGCCGATCTCGATCACTGTCGAGGGTGCGAACATTCTGACGCGCAACCTGATCATCTTCGGCCAGGGCGCGATCCGGTGTCACCCGTACGTGCGCGCGGAGATGGACGCCGCGCGCGACGAGGACACGGAGCGGGGCCTCGAGAACTTCGACCGCCTGCTGTTCGGCCATATCGGCTATGCGCTGTCGAACGCGGCGCGATCCTTCGTCATGGCGCTGACGTTGTCGCGCTTCACTCAGGTACCGGCAGCGGGCGCGACGCGCCGCTACTACCAGCACATCAACCGTTACAGCGCCTCGTTCGCGCTGGCCGCCGACGCGGCGATGCTGACCCTCGGCGGCGAGCTGAAGCGAAAGGAGCTGCTTTCCGCGAGGCTCGGCGACCTGCTGAGCTATCAGTACCTCGCGTCCATGGTCCTGAAGCATTACGAGGATCAGGGGGAGCCGGCGGCCGATCTGCCGCTCGTCGAATGGGCGTGCCGCACGCTGCTGTACCGGACTCAGGAGCAGCTGCACGGGCTGCTTCGCAACTTCCCGAACCGGTGGGTCGCCGCGCTGCTGCGGATCGCCGTCTTCCCCCGCGGCCGGACCTACACGTCTCCCTCCGATGGGCTGGGCCAACAGATCGCGGAGCTGCTGATCAACCCGACGGAGACGCGGGAAAGGCTGGCGGACTGCGCCTACGTGACGCCCGAGCCGACGAACCCGGTGGGCCTGCTGCAGGAGGCGCTCGTGATGGCCGAGGCGGTCAAGCCGGCGGAGAGGAAAGTGTTCGACGCGCGGCGGGCGGGACAGATCGACGCCGAGGACACGCTCGGGCAGATCGACGAGGCGGAGCGAAAAGGCATCATCAGCCCGGACGAAGCCGAGCAGATTCGCGAATTCGACCGCAGAGTCATGGACCTGACCGGCGTCGACGACTTCGACCCGGCCGAGCTGTCGCGGAATCCGGCCGGCGGGTTCGCGGGACGGCATACCGCCGCCGAGCCGCTCGAAGCCGCGCCGGACGTCGCGGCCGGCGCGACAGCGTCGTCGTCGGATGCGGCCTTCACGTCGCAGGACGACGCCGCGGCGCCGCCTGCCGACCCGGCGCCGGCGTCCGACGTCGGCACCGTCACGTCCGACGAATCGAGGGGCTGAGCGCCGCGGTTCCGGCCGGGCCGCCGGGGCCCGACCCGCCCCCGGGGAGCCCCTGCGGCCCGCGCGGACGCATGCTACAGTTGCGGCCCGGGAGATGCGGTGCACGCACTGCCGAGTCCGATCGCGACGATGAGGAACAGCATCATGAGCTATCGCAGCGCGACCTTCCTGCTCTTTGCCGTGCTCGCCGCCTGCGGCGGATCCGGGGACGGCAGCGGTGACACGATGCCGGAGCCGGCAGCGGCCGCCGAAGAGGCGACCGCCGCGCCAGCGAACGAGCCCGCGGCCGCACCGCAGTTCGAGCGCACACCGGCGCCGGACGGGGCTGCCGTCTACATCATCGAGCCGGAGGACGGTGCGACGGTATCCAATCCCGTTCGCGTCGTGTTCGGCCTCAAAGGCTTCGGCGTCGTTCCCGCCGGCATCGAGCGCGCCGACGCCGGTCATCACCATCTGCTGGTCGACACCGAGCCGCCGCCTTTCGACGCGCCGATCCCGTCCGACGACCGGCACCGTCATTTCGGGCTCGGCCAGACCGAGGCGGAGCTGACGCTGCCGCCCGGCGAGCATCGCCTGCAGCTGCTGCTCGGCGACCACCTGCACGTCCCGCACGATCCGCCGCTGATGTCCGAGCCGATTACGATCCACGTGACCGAATAGGTCCGGCGGCTCCCGGCGCGGCGCGAGTCATGCAGCGCACTGCAGACACGCCGCGGGCGCGGAGAGATCGTGGAGATCCGCAACTTGTACACGGAATTCTTCGGCCTTAACGAGAAGCCTTTCGCGATCACGCCGGACCCCCGGTATCTGTACCTGAGCCGGCGCCACGCCGACGCGCTTGCCCATCTGATCTACGGCATCTCCGAGAGCGGCGGCTTCATCCAGCTGACCGGCGAGGTCGGCACCGGCAAGACGACGCTGATCCGCAGTCTCCTCGAGCAGCTTCCGGACGAGGCCGAGATCGCGCTGATCCTGAACCCGCAGCTGTCGTCCAAGGAGTTCCTCGAGAACATCTGCGAGGAGCTCGGCGTCGAGACGCCCGCCGCCGACTCGGTGCGAGCCCTGATCGGTACGCTGAACAGCTACCTGCTGAAGGCGCACGCCGAAGGCAGGCGCATCGTGCTGATCGTCGACGAGGCGCAGACGCTGAGCCCGGAGCTTCTGGAGCAGGTGCGGCTGTTGACGAACCTGGAGACGGCGACCCAGAAGCTGCTGCAGATCATCCTGATCGGCCAGCCGGAGCTGCGCGACCTGTTGAAGAAGCCGGAGATGCGGCAGATCGCGCAACGCATCACCGGCCGTTATCACCTCGAGCCGCTCAGCAAGAGCGAGACGGCGACCTACGTGCGGCACCGCATGCGGGTCGCCGGCTGCCAGGCAGCGGTGTTCACGCGCGGCGCCATGGCGGAGCTGTATCGCCGGTCGGCCGGGATCCCGAGGCTGATCAACGTGGTCGCGGATCGAGCTCTGCTCGCCGCGTACGCGCAGGAGCGCCCGCACGTCGACGGTCCGCTCGTGCGCCGCGCCGCGGCGGAAGTTTTCGGCAGGCGGATCGTCCACGCCGCGTGGCCGTGGGCCATCGCGGCGGCCGGCATCGTTGCCGTCGTGCTCGGCGGCATCGACCTGTGGAGAGGCTCGGGCGACACCGCCCGACAGGCGCCCGCTCCCGTAGCCGCGTCGCCGGAGACGGCCGCGGCGGCGCGGCCGATCGACACCGCCGCCGGTCCGGGGGCGTCGGGCACGCGGCTCGAGCCCACGCCGATGGCGGCCCTTCGGGAGCGGTCGGCCGCCTTGCCCGAGCCCGCGGCCGAGGCCCCTCCACTCGCCGAGTTTTTCGCGGACCCCGCTTTTGCGACCGATACGGATTCGGCCTTCGCGGAGCTGTTCGCGCTGTGGGGCGCGGAGTACGACCGCAGCCGCGGCGAGCCCTGCGTGCAGGCCGAAGAGCAGGGCCTCGAGTGCCTGTACCAGCCCCGCGGCTCGATCAGTCAGCTGCGCACGCTGAACCTGCCGGCGATCCTGACCCTGACTGACGCGGACGGGACCGGCCACGACCTCGTCATCAAGGAGCTCGGCTACAGCGACGCCGTCTTCACGGGCGAGGGCGAGACCGTCGCCGTGAACCTGTCGGAGCTGACGCATCACTGGTTCGGCGATCACCTGATGCTGTGGCGTCCGGCGATCGGCGGGGACACGACCCTGCGTCCGGGCACTCGCAGCGCCGACGTTCTGTGGCTTCGAGAGGCCGTCGCGAGGGTTCGAGGCGAGGCGCTCGACGGCGACGCGTCCGTGCTGTACGACGCGCCGCTCGAGGCGAAGGTACGCGAGTACCAGCGCGAGAAGATGCTCACCGTCGACGGCATCGTCGGCTCACGCACTCAGCTGGCGCTGACCAGCGATCTCGGCGCACCGGACGCGCCGACGCTTCTGCGCAAGGACCACTAGGGACACCAGCCATGTCGTTCATACTCGACGCCCTGAGGAAGTCGGAAAGCGAGCGCCAGCAGGACACGCGGCCGAGCATCGCCCGCATACCGGATGCCGTGCCGCCGCGCCGCCTACCGGCATGGGCCCTCGGAACGATGGCGGTGCTGTCGCTGGGTGTAGTCGGCCTCGGAGTGGCGTGGTGGCAAACGGCGCGCCCGCCCTCGTCCGCAGCGGCGCCGGCCCTCGACGCACCGGGCTCCACACCGCTGCCGCTCCCGCCGCGCGGCGACGCGTCGTCGCCGGCGCCGACGCGGCCGGCCGCGTCCGGTGAGGCCGGCGCGGAGCGGCCCCTCCGACTCGCCCGCTCGACGCTGCGCGAAGCGGCCGAGGCCGATCTCGCGGGCGATCGCTCGACGGCGCAGGCCGCGGCCGGGCCGCGGGCGGCGCGGGCGCCCGACGCGGCAGCGGCTCTGCCGGCCATCGACGCGGAGTTGCCGCGCTATGTCGCCGAGGCGGGTCTTCCGGCGCTGCGTCTCGAGCTCCACGCCTACGATCAGAGTCCGTCCGGGCGCTTCGTCTTCATCAACGGCTCGAAGTACGTCGAAGGCGAGCGGCTGAGCGAGGGGCCGCAGCTGATCGCGATCACTGCGGACGGCGCGGTGCTGCTCGCGAACGGCCGCCAGATGCTGCTGCGTCAGGAGTGAGCCGAAGCCTGTAGCGGCGCTCGCGTCAGTGCCTGATGCCGGTGCCTCGGTGCAGCAGATACAGCGCGGTCGCGAACATCACGGCGACCCCCGCGACGATGATCGCGTACGCCGTCCCTACGTCCACGTCCGACTTGCCGAGCATCCCGTAGCGGAAGGCGTTGACCATGTACAGGATCGGATTCGCGAGCGCGACCTTCTGCCAGAACGGCGACAGCAGCGAGATCGAGAAGAAGACGCCGCCAAGATAGGTCAGCGGGGTCAGCAGAAAAGTCGGAATGATCGTGATGTCGTCGAAGGTTCTGGCGAAGATCGCGTTGATGAGCCCCGCCACGGAGAAAATCACGGCCGTCAGCAGCACCGTCACGAGCGTCGTCAGCGGATGCACGACGTAGATATCGGTGAAGAACATCGCGACGACCGTGACCAGCGCTCCGACCAGCACGCCCCGCACGACGCCGCCCGCGACGTAGCCGAGCACGATCGTCACGTACGACAGCGGCGATACGAGCATCTCCTCGAGATGCAGCTGCAGCTTGCCGGAAAAGAACGACGAGACGACGTTGCCGAAGGAATTCGTGATCACCGACATCATGATCAGGCCGGGCGCGATGAAAGTCGTATAGGGCACGCCCTCCATGTCCCCGACGCGGCGCCCGATCAGACTGCCGAAGATGATGAAATACAGCGTCATCGTGATCGCGGGCGGAACGATCGTCTGCAGCCAGATCCGCAGCACGCGGCGGACTTCCTTCTTTACGATCGTCGACAGCCCGATCGCATTGATCATCAGCAGGCTCGCCGGCGGCCGGTCTCCGACCGGCGCGAAGTCCTCCGGCGCGGTTCGTCCGAGATCGCTCATGGCGCGACACCCTGGTGCTTGCCCTCGACGAGGCGGATGAACAGCTCCTCGAGCCGGTTCGTCTTCGTGCGCATCGACGCGACGTGCAGCGACTGCGCGGAAAGCTCCTCGAACATCCTGTTCAATCCCTGCTCCTTGGCGACCTCGACCTCGATCTCGTGCTCGTTTCGCAGCCGCACCGTGTAGCCGTTCAGCGCCGGCGCCTCGCTGACGCGCTCCCGCAGCGTCAGCACGAAAGCCTCGCGCTGCAGCTTGCCGATGACGTTCGCCATCGTGTCGTTCTCGATGATCCGGCCCTCGTCGATGATAGCGATGTTTCGGCAGAGGCTTTCGGCCTCCTCGAGGTAGTGGGTCGTCAGGATGATCGTGACGCCGGAGGCGTTGATGTCCCTCATCAGGTCCCACATCGAACGCCTGATCTCGATGTCGACGCCCGCGGTCGGCTCGTCGAGGATCAGCAGTTTCGGCTCGTGCACCAGCGCTCGCGCGATCATGAGCCGGCGCTTCATTCCGCCGGACAGGTTCCGCGCGATGTCGTCGCGGCGGTCCCACAGATGAAGGGCCTTCAGGTACTTCTCGGCGCGGGCACGCGCGACCCGCGGCGGCACGCCGTAGTAGCCGGCCTGATTCACGAGCGTGTTGTAGTTGCGCTCGAACATGTTCAGGTTGACCTCCTGCGGCACGACGCCGATCAGCGATTTCGCCTTCTCGCGCTCGCGATCGATGTCGTGGCCGAAGATCTCGATGCGCCCGCTGCTCTTGGTCACGAGCGACGTGATGATGCCGATCGCGGTGGTCTTGCCCGCGCCGTTCGGCCCGAGCAGCGCGAAGAAATCCCCCTCGCGCACCGTCAGGTCGATGCCCTTCAGCGCCTCAACGCCGTTCGGATAGACTTTCCGCAGCTGCTCGATGAGCAAAGCGTCCATTGCGACTGACGGGTCCCGCCGATACCGATGAAGCGGGCTATTCTAAAGGCACGGCGCGACCGTCGCTGCAGCGATCACGGAAACGATACGAATCGCGGCGTCCGCGGGCTGGCGGCCGCCGGCGACGCCGGTCAGGCCATCAGGCCGCGCTCGGCCACTCGGTCGAGAGCCCGCGCACCGTCGGCCGAAGGCTGCAGCGCCACCAGGATCAGCCGGCGCCGCACCTCCGGGCGCCTCTCCGTCAACAACTCCCGCCACAGCCATTCCGAGTCCGGGAACGCGCAATCGACGCGTGCGGACGTCAGCGCCAGCCGCGGCACCAGCGACAGGGGCGTCGTTCTCAAGGTGTGCACGGCGCGGGTCGGCAGGCCGAAAAACAGCCGCGCGTGATAAGCGCTGTCCCGGCTCACGTTCCACGCGCAGAAGACGATCGTCAGCGCCAGGACCTCGCGGGCGCTGCATCCGGCCTCCGGGCCCGGGGCATTCGCCGCCGGCGGGCTCACCTTGAGGTCGAACAGCGCTCGGGGAAACTCCGCCAGCGCGTCGATCAGCTGCGCGCCGGCCGCCCTCAGGGCGCCGACGGCCCCAGCCGGGAATCCGCACTCGGCCAGCTCTGCAGTTTTCCGGGACTGCAACGATCTCAGGTACAGGCGATTCAGCTCGTGGACCTGCGCCAGCGAGTCCGGGGCGGCGGGATTGGACATAGTGGGGAGCCTTTTTTCAGCGATAGTTACCATATATGGTCCTAAAATACCATTAGTGGTAAGACTAGCCTTAGCGCTCTAACTCGACGATTCAGGGGGATACTGCTGATGCGAGCCACCGATCATCGCTACCGCGGAGAGAAAGAGCGCTTCGAGCTGGCACTGCGGATGATCAGGCACGAGGCGCGCACCGGCACGATCCGCTTCTGGACCGGTCTCAGCGACGATCGGATCCGCAAGCTCTACACGTCCTACTTCAAATTCGCCGAGGCGCCGGTCAGGCGCCGCAGAGGCCGTTCGCCGAGCCAGGTCGCGCCGCTCGTCAAGACGCCGCTGCGGGCGCTCGAGTCCGGCGTGTTCGCGAACCTGCTGCTCGCGAACGGGCTGCTGTCGGCGGACGCGACGCCGGCGAATCTGAGCGGCAACATCGCCATGGGCCACCGGTTCTGCGAGTGCTACGAGACCTATTGCGCGCTCGTGCCGCGCGCGAGCCTGTCTTTCGAGTGGGGATGGAACCTCCTGCTCAGCATCCAGCGCGGCGACGAGCTCGGCATCCGCCATTGCGACGTCTGCTCCGTCGGCTACGTGTTCGACCTGCTCGCGCTGCCCCAGCCGTCCTGCCCCGCGTGCGCGACGTTCGCGCATAATGACAGCGTCGTCTCCTGAGGGCTCCTCGACGTGTGCATCATCGCGCTCGCGCACCGCGCTTCCGCGCGCTATCCGCTGATCGTCGCGGCGAACCGCGACGAAAGTCACGCCCGCGATACGCTGCGCGCGGGCTGGTGGGCGGACGCGCCGATCGTCGGGGGCAGGGATGCCGTCGCCGGCGGGACCTGGCTCGCGATCGGCAGCGACCTGCGGCTCGCGGCCGTGACGAACCTCAGGGACCCGGACGCCGAGCCCTCGCCGGGAGCGAAGTCCCGCGGCCTCCTCGTCAGCCGCTTCGTGTCGGGCCGGCACGCCGCAGAGGCTTTCGCGTCCTCGCTGGCCGAAGCCGGCGGCTATGCGCCGTACAACCTCTTGCTGTTCGACGGCGCGGCGCTGCACTACGCCGGCAACCGTGCGCCCGCTCGACCCCTCGGGCCCGGCGTGCACGCGTTGAGCAACGCCGTTCCGGGCACGGAATGGCCGAAGGTCCGGCGGGCGCGCGAGGGTCTCGCCGCCGTGCTCGATCAGGCCGATCCGACCGACGCGCTGTTCGCGCTGCTCTCCGAGCAGGGTCCGCCGGCCGGCGGCTTCGACGAGCGTCAGGTGTCGCTGTTCCTGCGTCACCCGGTCTGGGGGACGCGCTGCTCGACCGTCATCCTGGTGGACCGCGACGGGCACGTCCGCTTCGTCGAGCGGAGCTTCGACGCCGCGGGCAGGCAGGTCGACGAGGTCGGCATAGATTTCACGGCCGAGCCCGCCGCGGTGCCCGCAGCCGAACGCGCGACGTAGAAGTGGCGGAAGACGGCGTGCCGGGTCGCCGAGGTCGATAGACGGTCGGGGATCAATCGTCGGCCCGGGCGATTCCGGCGAGCCACGCGGCGATGTCGCGGATCTCGGCCGCGCAGACGGCGTGCGGCATCGGGTAAACGCGCCAGTCCACCGCGTAACCCTCGGCCTCGAGCAGACGCCGGCTCAGATCGGCCATTTGTAAGGGGATGACCGGATCGGCGTCGCCGTGCGCCAGCAGAATCGGGGTGTTCGCGTTGGCATCGCTCTTCTCTGCCGGCAGCGTTTCGCCCAGCGGCAGAAACGACGACAGCGCCATGAGCCCCGCGAGCCGCAGGGGCGACCTGAGACCGGCATAGAGCGCAATGGCGCCGCCCTGAGAGAAGCCGGCCAGCACGACGCGCCGACTCGGCATGCCGCGGTCGATCTCGCGCTGTATCAGACCGGCCACGGCCTCGGCGCTGGCGCGGATGCCCTGCTCGTCCCATGACGCCGAACGCTCCAGCTCCAGAATGTCGAACCAGGCCCGCATCGGCAGTCCGCCGTTGATCGTGACGGGCCGGACCGGCGCGTGCGGAAACACGAAGCGCGCGCCGAACTCGAGGCCCAGCTCGTCCACGATCGGCTCGAAGTCGTGGCCGTCGGCGCCGAGA
>JAFGNC010000008.1 GCA_016927175.1 Gammaproteobacteria bacterium
ACGAAGAAGACGACGAGCGCCCGCCGCTCGTCGCCGTAGCCGCGGTAAACGCCGTGGAACTGCCGGAACTTGCCGATGATCCTTCGGATCCGCAGGCGCCTCGGCACCAGACGCAGCAACATCTCGAATGCGTTGCCGCTGAAGGACACCAGCATCAGTGCGAGCGCTCCGGCGAGCATCGCGCCGCCCGCCCACCACACGATTGCGAATCGCTGGTCGACGAGGCCGGCTCGGCTCAGCAGGATCAGCCCGAAAAGCCCGAACAGCAGCGCCGCCACGAAGCCGACGACCCGCTCTACGACGATGGACGCCGTCACCTCGTACCCGTCGAGCCCCGCACGCGCGGTCAGGTAGGCGCGCAGCGCGTCCGCGCCGATCGTCGTCGGCAGAAACATGCCCCAGATCATCGCTGCGCAGTAGATCGTGAAGCCGCGGTAGAGCGGCAGACGCAGCCCGCGGGATTCGAGCAGCAGAAGCCACTTGAAGCTCATCAGCAGGCGGTCGGCCGTCATCAGGATGAACGCGAGCGCGAGCAGCCCGGGCACGGCTCGCGCGAGCGCCGTGCCGACGTCGCCGAGCGCGTCGAGCTGCCAGACGATGACGGCCAGCAGCGCGACGCTCATCGCGATCTTCAGCGACCTCGTCAGCGCGCTCCCCGTCATCGCGGCTCCGCCCGCCGGATGCCGCGCGGAAGCGCGCGAACGTTCATCGTGGCACGCGCGCGCCCTGCGGCTCGACCGGTACGAGCGCGTCGAACACGCTGAGCGTGCGTCTCGCCGTCTCGGCCCAGGAGAACTGCCGCGCCCTGTCGACGCCGGCGCGCGCGAGCCTCTCGCGCACGTCCTCCGAGCGCTCGAGCTCGAGCAGCTTGTCCGCGATATCGTCGCTGTCGAAGGGATTGATCAGACGCACCGCGCTCGCGCCGATCTCCGGGCACGCGCCGGTGGACGGCACGATCGCGGGGCAGCCGCAGGCCATGGCCTCGACCATCGGAAAACCGAAGCTCTCGTTCAGCGTCGCCAGCACGAAGTACTCCGCGAGCTGATAGGCGAGGTGCATCCGCTCGTGCGCCACGAACCCGATGAAGTGCACGTCCTCGAGGTCGCGGTCGCCGAGCCCCCTGGCCCTCAGATACGGCTCGATGGCGCGGCCCGCGACGACGAGCGGCAGCGTGCCGCCGTCCGCCCTGTACTTGCGGTAGCCGCGGATGAGCCGCTCGTTGTTGCCGCCGGGGTATTCCGGCATCCGGCGGTGGCCCGTGTGATAACCGCGCGCGACGGTCAGCACGAAGCGCTCCGGCAGGCGGTGCTCCTCGCGGAACCGCGCGAGCGCGGCCTCGTCCCGCGCGGGCGTGAAGTTCGGGCTCGGCGCGGCATAGGAGATCTCTATGCGGTCGCGGTCGAGCTGCAGGTACGGATCGAGGTCGTCCACGACCGTGCGGGATATCGCGAGCAGCCGCTCGGCCTTGCGGCAGTAGAGCGGCATCGTCAGGCGGATGTACAGATTGTCCCACCACGGGTAGTTCCGCGGGTTCACGTACCAGTCCGAGCCCTGCAGCACGAACGTGGTCGGCCGCCGCGTCAGCAACGGCACCGAGAACTTCGGGTTGAAGATCAGATCGGCGTCCTCGCGCGACGCGGCGAGCGGCGCGACGAGCTGATCCCACAGCGTCTTGCTGCGCGCCGGCAGCACGCGCACGTCGGCATTGTGAAAACGATCGAACAGGTGCGCCTGCTTGGCCGTGCGCAGCAGTATCAGGTAGCGTGACGCGCCGTCGATCGTCAGCAGCTGCTCCAGAAGGTTTCGCGCGTAGACGTACAGTCCGTCTTCCTGGTCCAACATCCTTGCCATGACCGAGATCACGCGCTCGCGCATCCTGCACCTCCTCTGACTCAGTGAGCCAGATGCTGCGTTTTCAAAAAGCCGGCCGCCTTGGCCGGCAGAACGTGCTGCAGACTGCGTCGGCCCTGCCCCGGCAGGAAGCGCAGCCAGTCGCATTTGAAGCGGCCGTAGATCCGCGGCCGGTGGCGCCGCGTCCGCCTTGCCCGGCGGAAGTCGAGCGCGACGCCGAAAGCGGTCTCGACGCCGAGCTCCGCCAGCACGTCGAGCGAGCGCTCGCCGCCGAGCATCCACGGGTACGCGAAGTGGCGCGGCGGGCGGCCGAGCTCGGCCTCGAAACGCTCCGCCGCGCGGCGAAGCTCGTCCTCGATGCCGCGCCGGACCTCGGCGGGCGGCATCGGCTCCGCTCCGCCGCCGGCCGCGACTGCAGCGTCGTGGCTCGCCCGCAGCGCGCCTTCGGCGTCCGGGCGCCGAAAGAAAGCCGCTGCGCCGCCCTCGCGCTCCACGAGCCGGCGGCACGCTTCCGCGGCAGCCGCCGGCTCGATGACCCGTACCTCGGCCGAAAGCAGGGGCGCCGACTCGTAGACCGGCGTTCCCGGCGGCGGGCGGCCCGGGACGTCGACACCCCGCTCGCGCCGCATCGGCCAGTCGAACAGATCGTAGTGCTCGAGCGCCGCCGGGGACGCGAAACCGGCCAGACGCGAAGACACCGGCACGAGCGCGTGGCAATGCCCATGCGATTCGACGTCGACCCATTCGGACGCCTCGCATTCCGCCAGCTGCTCCCAGGTCATGAAACCCGGTTTCGCGGCGGCGTCCGCGCGCGCGGCGTCGGCGCCGGCGTCCTCGCCGGCGGGCGCGCCGCGCCCGCCGCCGATCCAGTAACTCGGCACGAACAGCACGGCGTGTGCCTCGCGCTCGCGCAGCACCGGCCACGCGACGGTGTGAAAGCTGCCTCTGGCGTCGTCGAAGGTCAGCATTACGCAGCGGTCGCGGTTCGGGACGCCGCGCGCGCTCCGGTCACGGAACTCGTCGATGCCGACCGTTCTGTAGCCGTTGCGCCGCAGAAATTCGAGATCGCCGTGCAGCACGTCCGGCTCGACGTCGTGGTACGTGAAGACCGGAATCTCGTCGCGCGGCAGCGCGCCGCCGAACAGGAAAGCCGGATATCGCGTCCGCGCCAGGCGCGCCGTCGAGCGGCCGAGGCGCCTGAAAAGGGCCCCCGCGGTCATCGGGTCACGCCGCCTGGCGCAGCAGCGCATGCTCTACGGCGGCCGCCTCCTCGCCGCGCATGCGGATCCGATACCAGATCTCGGCGGCGCACAGCAGCCACAGGCGCTGCCCGTGGTCCATGCGGCCGGTCACGTGCGCGGCCAGCATCGACGCGAGCCCTTCGCCGCGCAGATAACCGTCCTCGACCAGCGCGGAGCGCTTCAGCAGCGTGTCGTAGAGCAGGCGGAACTCATCGCGCAATACATAAGGCAGCGGCGACGAGAAGCCCTGCTTCGAGCGCGTGATCGTCTCGGCCGGCACGTACCGGCGCGCCAGAGCCTTCTCGATGACTCTGACGCGCGTGCCGCGCACCTTGTACCGCGACGGCAGCCGTGCGCAGAACTCCGCGAGCTCGTGGTCCAGAAACGGGCTGCGGGCCTCGAGCCCGTGCGCCATCGTCATGCGGTCCAGAATCATCAACGGGTGATCGGGCAGCCGCGTGCAGTCGTCCGTATAGAGCATGCGATCGAGCGCGTCGTGCGCATCGGCGCCGTCGTAAAGCTCCGCCAGCGCCCGTTCGGGATCGAAAGCGCCGATCGCGTCCCGCAGCCGCGGCGCGTAAAGGGCGTCGCGATGCTCGTCGGTCACGTAGAAGTACCCGAGGCTCTTCGCGTAGCGCATGCCGCCTTCGTACGAGGCGAGATGCTGCAGCCATTTCAGCCGATGCCCGGCGCTGCGGTACCAGGAACCACCCGACAGCCTCCCGATCAGCGGGCCGAACACCTGCCGGCGCACGGCCGCCGGCAGCAGCGCGTAGTAGCCGACGTAGCGATTGCCGTAGTACCGGTCGTAACCGCCGAACAGCTCGTCGCCGCCGTCGCCGCCGAGCACGACCTTGACGTGCCGGCGCGCGAGCTCGGCGATGTGATAAAGGCACACGGACAGCGCATCGGCCGGCTCGTCCAGATGCCAGATCGCGCGCGGCAGCGAGCGGCTCAGCGAAGGCTCGACTCGCAGCTCGCGATTCGGCAGCCCGTAACGATCGGCCACCGCTTTCGCATACGGCGCCTCCGATCGCCCGGCGTACGGGACGTCGCCCGTGAACGTCTCGAAAGGCTTGCCGGCCGCGCGGTGCATCGCCGCCGTGACGATGCTCGAGTCGAGCCCCCCGGACAGGAACGATCCTACCGGCACGTCGCTGACGAGGTGCAGCTCGACGGCCTCCCGCAGACGCTCGTCGAGCTCGTCGACCGCCTGCTCGAACGACACGCGGCGCTTCGGCTCGAACGGCAGCCGCCAGTACGGCCTGACGTCCACACGCCCGTTCTCGAACACCAGGTAATGCGCCGGCGGGAGCTTGCGGATCCGCCGAAACATCGAGCGCGGCGCGGTCACGACCCGCAGCGTCAGGTACTCGTGCAGCGCGTCCGGATCGACCTCCGCGAGCCCCGGCTCGAAAGCGAGCAGCGCCTTGATCTCCGACGCGAAAGCGAATCGCTCTCCGTCGTGCCAGTAGTAGAGCGGCTTCTGCCCGAGATGGTCGCGTGCGAGCAGCAGGCGGCGGCGGCGGAAATCGTAATAGCCGAACGCGAACATGCCCCGCAGCTTCCTGAGCGCGGCATCGCCGTCGCGCTCGAGCAGCCGCAGCAGCACCTCGGTGTCCCCGCGCGTGCGGAACGGCGCCTGCGGCGCGAGGTCCCGCGCAAGCTCGCGGAAGTTGTAGATTTCGCCGTTGAACGTGATCCAGCTTCGTCCGCTGGCGCTCGCCATCGGCTGCCGGCTCGAGGCCGGATCGATGATCGCGAGACGGCAATGCCCGAAGCCGACCGGCCCGTTCACCTCGACCCCGCTGCCGTCCGGCCCGCGATGGGCGATCGCATCGACCATCCGTCGCACTGCCTCGGCTCCGGCGCCTTCCGGACGAATGATCCCTGCTATGCCGCACATCGTTGCCGCGCCCTCCTCAGTCGAACTGCCGCGTATCGAACCGGTAGACCTTCGACGTGCCGTCCCGCCCGACGTACACGACGTGCTCGTCCTGCTCCCGGATGAACTGCTTGATGTCGTCGGACACCGCCCGCGTGCTCGCCAGCATCGAATCGGATGCAGCCAGCCACTTGCGCCGCCCCGGCTGCTCGAGCACGCCCTTCAGCTCGGCGAGGCTCATCAGCAGCGGCGTGCCGATATAAAGGTCGTGCAGCGTGCCGTCCCGGCTGTAGGTCTGCGACTCGTAGACGCCGGTCCGGACCCAGTAGTCGAGCTCGCCGAGGTAGTTGTAGTACTCGCGCGAGTCGAGAACGATGATCGTGTCCTCGTCCGCTGCGTGGCTCGCGAGGTACGCCGCCGGCGTCTTGAAATCCGGCCGCCGCTCGAGATCGAACGCGCGGTACAGCGGCTCCTCGTTGCGATAGTCCTGCTGCGTCACGAGCCAGGCCCGCAGCGGATTCAGGTCGAACGACAGAACGAGCAGCGCGAGCGCCGCCGTGCCCGCCGCGGCGGCGCGAGCCCCCGGGACGAGCCGCCGGCCCGCCGGCGCCGCGGCAGCGACGACCTCCCGCCAGCGCAGCAGCGCGAGCGCGACGAACGTGAAGTACAGGGAGTTGAACGGCACGTTGTATCGGAACAGCTCGAACGACGTATCGAACAGCCCGTTCACGATCAGCGGCGTGCCGAGCGCGAGCAGCAGAAAGCCGGCGGCTCGGGCCTCGCCGGGCGGAGGGACGGCCGTGCGGCGCGACGCCCGGTCGAATGCGTAAAGTCCGCCGATCACGGCGACGACGGACAGCATCGGCCACTCTCTCGGATAGCCCCAGAAAACGAAAAAGTGCGGATAGTCGAGCAGCGAGCGAATCGTGTCCTTCAGCCCCTCGCCCTGCATGCCGCCCGGCGCGAGCCCCAGCCCCGCCGCGAGCGCGATCCAGGCCGCGAACGATACGGCGATCAGACCCGCCGCGAACAGCACGTCGGGCCTTCGCGCCGCGGCGAGCCCCTCCCGCTTCACGAACGCGAGACCGAGCAGCGTCAACAGCGCGAGATTGAACAGCTGCAGCGCGCAGCACGCGGCTACCGCGAGCAGCAGCAGCCGGTCCGGCACCGGCAGCGTGCTGCGTCG
>JAFGNC010000452.1 GCA_016927175.1 Gammaproteobacteria bacterium
GCTCGGCGAGGAGCGCGCGCGCGGGCTGATCGATCGGATCCTGATCGGCGGCAACTCCAAAGGGCTCGAGTCGCTGAAGTGGATGGACGGGCGCGCCGTCGCCGACATGATCCGCAACGAGCATCCGCAGATCATTGCGATCGTCGTGTCGTATCTCGACAGCGATCACGCCGCGGACGTGCTGGCCCACCTGCCGTCGCGGGCGCGCAGCGACGTGCTGATGCGCATTGCATCGCTCGACACCATTCATCCGAACGCGCTGCAGGAGCTCGACGAAATCCTCGAGCGGCAGTTCGCGGGCAGCAATACGAGCAAGGCGTCCGTCGTCGGCGGTCTGAAGCGGGCGGCCGACATCCTGAACTACATGGATACCGCCTCCGAAAGCGCGGCGCTCGAGGAGATCCGCGAGCACGACGAGACGCTGAGCGCCCGGATCCAGGAGCTGATGTTCACGTTCGAGAACCTGCTCGACCTCGACGACCGCAGCGTGCAGCGGCTGCTGCGGGAGCTCTCCGGCGAGCAGCTGGTCATCGCCCTCAAAGGCGCGACGCCGGAGATCAAGGCGCTGGTGCTGCGCAACATGTCGAAGAACGCGTCGGCGGCGCTCGAGGAGGATCTGGAGGTACGCGGTCCTGTCCGCGTGTCCGAGGTCGAGGCGGCGCAGAAGGACATCCTGGCCGTCGTGCGCCGGCTGGGCGAGGCCGGCGAGATCGCCGTGGGCGGCCGCGGCGAAGAATACGTTTAGAAGAACGCCTGCAGAGCATCCGAGGTAGCCGCGCCATATGAGCATCCCGAGCGTCAAGCCGCTGCCGCGCACGAGCGTCGCGCAGCGCTGGCAGGCGCCGGCCGTCGACACGGCCGAGCCCGAGCGGCCGGCGGACGACGGCCGCGACAGATTACTGACGGCCGAGCGGCTCGCCGAGATTGAGGAACAGGCGCGCGCGGAGGGCTATCGCGCCGGCTTCGACGAAGGCCGCGCCGCCGGCCGCGAAGCGGGTCTCGACGAGATGCGCGCGCAGGCCGAGCGGCTTGCGGCGCTGGTAGACGGCATGACCCCGCAGCTTCGCGTGCTCGACGAGGCGCTGCTCGCCGAGCTGTCGGAGCTCGTGCTCGCCGTTGCGCGGCAGTTCGTGCGGCGGGAGCTGCGCAGCCAGCCCGGCGAGGTCGTGCGCGTCGTGCGCGAAGCGCTGACCGCGCTGCCGGCGTCCGATGCGCGGGTGCGCGTCTATCTGAACGCCGAGGATGCCGCGCTCGTGCGTCAGGCGCTCGCGCCGGAATCGCTGGAGCGGCCGCTGCAGATCCTCGAGGACATCGCTCTCGCGCGCGGCGGCGCGCGCCTCGAGACGGACACGTCCGTCGTCGACGCGAGCGTCGAGACGCGCATCGCGACGCTCGCGGCGCGGCTGCTCGGCGACGATCGCCGTGCCGCGCATCCGGTGGCCGCGGCGCCGCACGGTGCGGTAGCCGCCGGTGCGGCATCCGGCCCGCCGCCGGCCGGCACCGTACCCGGCCCGCCGTCCGCCGGCACCGTACCCGGCCCGCCGCCCGCCGGCTCACCCGAAGCGTTGCCCGCCGGTGCCGAAGGCGCGGCCGACGATGCCTGACGCGAACCCGCTGATGCAGCGCCGCGCCCGCCTGTCGGAACGGCTGCAGCGCTGGATCCACATCGCCGAGGAGCCCGTGCCGCTCGTTGCCGAGGGCCGCCTCGTCCGGATGGTCGGCATGACGCTCGAGGCCGTCGGCTGCGAGGTGCCGGTCGGGGGGCGCTGCCGCATCCTCGGGCGCGGCCACGAGCCGGTCGAAGCCGAGGCCGTCGGGTTCGCGGGCAACCGCACGTATCTGATGCCGGTCGGCCCGATCGACGGATTGACGCCGAATGCGCGAGTGATGCCGGTCGACCACGCGCAGTTCATACCCGCGGGCGACGAGCTGCTCGGCCGCGTCGTGAATCCCCTCGGCCAGCCGCTCGACGATCTGCCCGGCCTGCGCTGTCGCAGCCGGGCGCCGCTCGCCGGACGCCTGCTGAACCCGCTCGGACGGGATCCCGTGCGTCAGCCGCTCGACGTCGGCGTGCGCGGCATCAACGCGCTGCTGTCGATCGGGCGCGGTCAGCGGATGGGGCTGTTCGCGGGCAGCGGCGTCGGCAAGAGCATGCTGCTCGGCATGATGGCGCGCTTCACGCGCGCGGACGTGATCGTCGTCGGCCTGATCGGCGAGCGCGGCAGAGAGGTCAACGACTTCATTCAGGAGATCCTCGGCGAGGAAGGCCTCGCGCGTGCCGTAGTGGTCGTGGCCCCGGCCGACGATCCGCCGCTGATGCGGCTGCAGGGCGCGCGCGCCGCGACCGCGATCGCGGAGCACTTTCGCGACCAGGGGCGCCACGTGCTGCTGCTGATGGATTCGTTGACGCGGTTTGCGCAGGCGCAGCGCGAGATCGGGCTCGCGATCGGCGAGCCGCCGGTAACGCGCGGCTATCCGCCGTCGGTGTTCGCATCGCTGCCGCAGCTGCTCGAGCGCGCCGGTAACGCGGGGCCGAACGGCGGCTCGATCACCGGCATCTACACGGTGCTGACCGAAGGCGACGATCAGCAGGATCCGGTCGCCGATGCCGCGCGCGCCGTGCTGGACGGGCACATCGTGCTGTCGCGGCGGGTCGCGGAACGCGGCCGCTACCCCGCCATCGACGTCGAAGCGTCGATCAGCCGCGTGATGCGGGCCGTGACCGGAACCGAGCACTACGCACTGGTTCAGCGCTTTCGCCAGGCCTACGCTCGCTACGAGCAGAATCGGGACCTGATCAGCGTCGGAGCGTACCGCAAGGGCTCGGATCCGCTCGTCGATCAGGCAATCGAGTTGTTTCCCGCGATGGACGGTTTTCTGGCGCAGACGCCGGATCGTCCGGTCGGCTTCGAGGACAGCATCGCTCAGCTCGAGCAGTGCCTCGCGCCGCGCGCGGGCACGCAATCCGAAGGGGGGCTCGGATCTTGACCAAGGCAAGGGAAGCAGGAAGCTTCGCGATCGTCGCGCGGCTCAAGGCGGAAGCCGAAAGGCAGGCGGCCGAGGCGCTCGGTGTCGCGCAGCGCCGCCTGGCGGACGAGGAGGCGAGGCTCGAGTCCGTGCGCGGGCTGCTCGCGGAGTATCAGGACCGCGAGCACGTGGGCGGCGCCCAGCTCAAGCAGCTGCGCGAAGCGCGCAGTTTCCTCGAGCGGCTGCGCGGCGCGGTGCAGGCTCAGACGGACGCCGTGGAGCAGCAGCGCCGCGTGACGGAATCCGCTCGCGCGCACTGGGTGTCGGCGAAGATGCAGCGGGACGCGATCGACCGGCTCGTCGAGGAACGGGCGGCCGCGGAAGGGCGCCGTCTCGAACGGATCGAGCAGCGACAGGTCGACGATCGCGTCGCGCGCCAGGAGCCGGACCTCTTCACCGGCACGCTGGTCTGACGCGGCCGGGCGGAGCTGGCACGGAGCTTGCTCCTTCTGCCGCACCTTCTTCTACGAGCAGCCATCCGCCCATGCGTCAATCCGCCGTCACCGCCGTCGCGAACGGGCGCGGCGCCCGCCGAATCACAGCGTCGCGCGCTTCGATCGGACGTGCCGATGCGAAGGCACGGGCATGTTGAGCGGCGCAACGTCCGAAGCGCCGCTTCAGATCCCGCAGGCCGCGGCAGGTAAGCCGCTCGCGGCCGCGCGGAGCGCTCCGCCGCAGCCGGACGACACCGGCGTCGAAGCGGGCGCGGCGCGCGAGGCGGCTCCCGATCCGCAAAGTTTTCCGGCCGCGCTGGCCGCGGCCGGCGTGCTGCTGAACGTCGAAGCGCCCGGCGCTGCCGTCGTCGGCGGCGAAGCGGCGGGCAGCGGGGCGAAGACGCCGACGGCGCAGGCCTTGCCGCAGAGCGGCAAAACATTGCCGCTTTTGCCGCTCGCGCAGGGGGATCGACTTCACTTCGCGCCGCCGCTTCCGAC
>JAFGNC010000453.1 GCA_016927175.1 Gammaproteobacteria bacterium
CGCCAGCCGATCTCCGCGCGAGAGAGCCGCGTCTTCGTGAAGGAGCTGGTCGCGACGGTCCTTCCTGAGGATCGGGGCTGACGACTTTTGCACCGGGCCGCGGAGCGCACGAAGGGCACCGCGGCTCGCGTCGGTTGCTCCGCCCTCCGCGGCTTTCCAGTTGAGCGCATCGGCACGAAAAGCGTTCGTCCGGGCGGACGCTGCGTTGACCGCCGTTCGGCGGGTGTATAACTTAACGGCCAATAACTAATTACGATGCGAAGCGACGACGCGAAGCGCCGACGGCACGTCCTCGTCGGGCGGGAACTCCGGGCACGATGGCGTGAAGCAGGAAGGGCAGGTGAGCGATGACGACCATGACGAGCGCCTCTGATTCTCCGCGGTGTCGTCCGCACCGCCCGCGTCCGCACGTGGCGCTCGCGGCCGTCATCGCGGCCGCGGGCATGCTGGCATCGTTCTCTACCGCCGCGCAGACGAGCGTCGGCCGCGGCGCGCCCGACCCGCTCGTGCCGGACGCGATCGTCGGCTCCGAGGGCAAGGGCTACTACGTCGGCGCCGGCGTGCCCGAGGACAACATGCCCATATACGCGGCCCGTGACGGAGCCACACCGCCCGGCGTCGAGCCGCTGCCGACGGACATCTTCTCGACGGAGGATTTCTACCGGGACGAGGAGCTTTGGTTCGACCCGCGCTATTACCGCTGCAATTCGCCGGTCGGGCTCGAGCAGATCTGGGGCGCGTACGAGTATCCGCTGATCGGCGACGATCCGCCGGCGACGGCTGCCTGGGGCTACTGCGACCGCGACTATCCGCGCGAGGAGATCGTGAGCCCCTATCAGTTCGACACGGCCAAAGCGCACTACGAGGCATTGCTCGGCGAAGCCCGAGAGCGGGGCGGACCGACGAGCTATACGCAGGCGACGCTCCCCGACTGGAACGGGCGCTACGTCCGCAGGCGCGACAAGCGGCTCAGCTGGTTCAACGGAGGAATACTGCAGGTGCCGACGTACCTGTCCCTGCTGACCCCGGAGTACCAGAAGCGTTTCGTGCAGCAGATGTATCACTACTCCGGCAGCAACGCCGCGCAGTGGCCGGGCTCTTACTGCTGGCCCGAGGGCTTCATGCGCAGGCTCGCGCAGTACGGAGGGGCGCGCGTCAATCTCGTGATGACCCCGGACCTGATCCTCGACATGCGGATCGCGGCGAAGACGCTGATCACGCAGATCCACATCGGCCGCGAGTTCAACGAGGAGGGCGTGGTTCCGCGGCTCGGCCCCGACATTCCGCAATGGCTGGGCGAGACGATCGGTTTCTGGGACGGCGACGCGCTGATCACGTGGACGTCGAACATTCAGGGCTGGATTTCGCACGGCGCGCACGAGTTCAGCAACAAGCTGCAATCGGTGGAGATCTACACGCCCCTCCGGGACGGAAACGGGGCGCTGACGGGCCTCAGGCACGAGGTCGTCCTGTACGACGAGGAAGCCTTCGTCGACCCGGTGCGCATCGTGCACTACCTCGACAGGCAGGCGGACCTGAACGAAGGCGACCCGTTCGAGATCATCGAGTGCATACCGCAGACCTACCCGGTCGACGGTCATGCGACGCCGATGGTGCCGGGCCAGACGTTCGAATACACGCTTCCGGACATTTTCGGCCGCCCGTGGGCCGAGATCTGGGAACGCTATCACGAGGAAGGCATGGAGGCGCCCAGCGAGCAGCAGGGCCTTTTCGGTTTCGACTGAGCCCGAGGCAAGCGAGGAGACAGAAGATGAAGTCCATGGGCAGAAGCGGCGCGTTCGGCTGTGCGGGTCGTCCGGTTCTCGGGGTAGTGCTAGGCGTGCTGCTGGCGGGCGTCGCCGACGCGCATCATTCGTTCGCGATGTACGACCAGAGAAAGACGTACGTCACGACCGGGGTCGTCACCCGCGTCGACCCGAACCCGAATCATCTGCAGATTTTCGTCGCGCCGCTCAACGAGTCGCGTGACAAGGTGATCCGCGACGCGGAAGGCGAGCCGATCATCTGGGCCATCGAGCTGGCGAGCGCGGCGTCCGTCGCGCGCGACGGCATCACCGTCAACACGTTTCCGCCCGGCACTATCATGAGCGTGGGCCTGCATCCGCTTCGAAACGGGTTCCCCGGCGGGGGGCGCGGCGAATCGGGCCTGTTCAAGTGCCCGCCGAACACGCCGCCGGCGCCCGGCAGGCACTGTGACTCGGTCGAAGGCGCCACGTCGCACGGCCGCGGCGTGCTGCCCGAGCCGACGGGGCCGATGCCCGCCGAGTAGTTCATCCGCTCACGGAGCACTCATATGTCGCCCGCGAAGCAGCGCGTGCATCCCGTTCGGACCGGCAACCCGGCGCCCGCCGAGTCGCCGGCGCGCACACGTCGACGCAGCGTTTCATGGATGCTGGCGGTCGTCGCCGCCGGCCTGGCATCGTCATCGCCGCCGTTCCTGCTCGCCGAAGCCGGCGCGCAGGAGCAGGTTTCGCTGACCGCGATGGACTACGTCGAGATCCAGCAACTCGTGAACAAGCTGAACTTCGCGCTCGATTATTGCGGCAACGGCGGCGAGGACTTTGCGGAGCTTTTCGCCGAGGGCGGACGATACGTGATCGATCGCGGCGACGGCATGCCGATCGTTCGCGACACCCGCGAGGAGCTGGTTGCGCTCGCGGGCGGCCCCGACTGCGAGGCGCGCAGGACGCCGCCGAGCTCGTACATCCTGCACCTTGCGGAGAGCCTCGTCATCGAGCCCGTGCCGGGCGGCGCGCGCGGCACGTCCTACGCGATCTACCCCTCGAGCGCCGGCCGGTTCTTCGACGAGGAGACCGCGGGTCAGCTCGGGATCTATCACGACGAGTACGTCAGGACGGCGGAAGGCTGGCGCGTCCGGTCGAGAAGACACGAGATCGACCCTGACGTCGGTTCGGTGGAGTTTCTGCCGGAGCTCCGAGGGGCGGCCCGGCGCTGACGGTCGTCCGTCGCCGCGCCCCGCGCGCTTCTTTGCGCCGCGCCGGCGTCAGCCTGCCGGCGGCCCGGCCCGCGTTTGCCCGCTGCGGACGGACATGGCGTGCGTGCAAGGCCGATGCCGAGGCCGGCAAAGCCGCCGGCGATGGCGTCGGCATCGTGGCGGGTCGCGGTCGCCCGGTCGTGGGGGGAAGCCCTATCGCGTTCGGCGCCGCCCCTATAAACTAATCAGCCCGCAACCGCTGCGCCGGCGCGACGCCGGCAAAGAGCCGAACTATGAGCATGCACGAGCCGTTCTCCGTCAGGGAGGGGATCGCAACCGGCTCCGAGCTCGAGAGCTGGCGCGGCTTCCTCGCGAAGCTGCCGGAGGATCAGCCGCTCAGGGACGTGATTCTCGCGTCCTGGCAACGCTCGTTCGCGGCAGGGCTCCGGCGCGACGGCGTCATCGACTTCCAGCGCGTGGACGACACCGAGCTCGAAGCGATTCTCGAGCGCAACCGGGAGCTGATCGACGTCGCGAAGACCCACCTCGACTGGATCTCGGCGTTCATGTCGGGCACCGACCACGTCGCGTACGTGACGGACCGCAACGGCATCGTGCTGTACTCGGTGGGAGACCTCGCGCACAGCGACGAGTTGTGCCTGACCCCCGGCTACGACTGGTCGGAAGCGAAGATGGGCACGAACGGTGCCGGCACGGCCATTGCGGCCGACCGCCCGATCGCCGTGATCGGCGCCGAGCATTTTGCGACCGCCTTCGAAGACTGCACGTGCACCGGCGCGCCGATCCATCGGGGCGGTGAAGTGATCGGCGCCATCGACATCAGCACTTCCGCGGCCGACGCGCAGCCGGACCGCATCGCCCTGGTCGCCCATGTCGCGTTCGTGATCGACCGCGAGCTGGCGCTGCAGGACGAAGCACGGCGTCAGCAGAGCTACGGGAACCGCGAGCACCGCGAGCGGATGGTCCTGCAGGAGGCGAACGCGAGAAAGGAGCGCTTCATCGCGGCGCTCGCGCACGAGCTGCGCAGCCCGATGGCCGCGATCTCCGCCGCTGCGGAGGTGCTGACGCAGACACCGCCCGATTCGCGGAACGTCGCGGCGGCCGGCGGTGTCGTGATGCGGCAGGCGACGCACGTGTCGAGCCTGATCGAGCAGCTGATGGAAGCCTCCCGTGTCGCGAACATGCGGCTCAAGCTGAAACGCTCGCGCGTGGAGCTCGAAGACGTGGTCCGCCAGTCGATCGAGGCGGTACGTCCGGCCGCGCGCAGAAAGCGGCAGAAGATCGAGCTCACCGTGGCGGCGCCTTCGCCGGCCGTGCACGGCGACAGGACGCGGCTGACGCAGCTGTTCGTCAATCTGCTGGACAACGCGAGCCGCTACAGCGGGAAGGCCAAGACGATCCGGATAGAAGCCGCGGTATCGGACGCCGAGGCGGTCGTCAGGATCCGCGACGAGGGCTGCGGCATCGCGCCGGAAGCTCTGCGTAACATCTTCGACCTGCTGTTTCAGGCCGAGGGCGGACACAGCGAATCGGGGCTCGGCCTCGGTCTGTCGCTGGTGCGCGGTATCGTCGAAGCGCACGGCGGGCGCGTCACGGCGCACAGCGACGGGATCGGCCACGGCAGCGAGTTCGTCGTCCGGCTCCCGCGCGTCGACTGAAGCTCCCCGGCAGCTGGCACAGGACTTGCTGACTCGCAGAGGCGGCGCGCTGCCGCCGCACCGCGAGTTTCCGAGTGTCCGCTACGATCGAAGCCCTTGCGAGCCAGATCCGAGCCCGGCGAGCGATCCTGTTCGTCGGCGCCGGCGTCTCGGCCGGATTCGGCCTGCCCCCGTGGCGCGCGCTGGTCGGCCATCTCGGCCGTGACCTCGGCTACGATCCGGACGAGTTCCGCGATTTCAGCGACAGTCTCCTCACTCTCGCCGAGTACTACAGGCTGCGGAAGGGTTCGCTCGCGGCCGTCTGCGAGTGGATCAGCGAGGAATGGAACGTCAGCGACGACGCGCTGCGCGAATCGCGTCTGCACGACATCCTGGTCGATCTCGATTTTCCGCTGATCTACACGACGAACTTCGATCAGCTGCTCGAGCGGGCCTACGAGGTGCGCGGGCGGCCCATCAACAAGGTCGTCACGGTCGGGGATCTGTCGGAAATCGACCTCTCGCTGCCGACGGTGATCAAGTTTCACGGCGACATCGACGACGAAAGCTCGCTGATGCTGAGCGAGACGGATTACTTCCGCCGTCTCGGCTTCGAGGCGCCATTGGACATAAAGCTGCGCGCCGACGCGCTCGGCCGCACGGTGCTGTTCATCGGCTACAGCCTGACGGACATCAACATCCGGCTGATGCTGTACCGCATGAAGGGCATGTGGCTCGAAACGGGCCAGGAGCTGCCGCAGCCCTGCTCCTACATCTTCACGCCGAGAGCCAACCCCATCCAGCAGGCCGTTCTCGAATCGTGGGGCCTGACGCCGATCGTCGGCGAAGGGTTCGACGAGAGCGCTTCGCTGCTGTCCTTCCTCGAGCGGCTGCAGCAGGCCGTCGCCGCCGGCACGCAGCGCGATCGCACGTAAATACCCGAAAACGTGAGCCTTTCGGTATCGCTCACGCAACACTTGCCCGACGATGACGCACTCGCCGTGTCGACACTCCGACACGCAAGCAGAGGGCGTTTTCATCGACCATGCCAGGCACTGCGATCAGAAGGGCGGCCATGCTGTGCGCATTGCTCATCGTGGCCGGCTCACCGGCTCGCGGAGCCGAGCTGGCGGTGCCTGCGCAGGGCACGGCCGACGAAGCCGTCGCGCTCGCGCGCTCGGGCCGGCTTGACGAAGCTCTGCGTCTGCTGGCCGAGCTCCGCGCGGCCGATCCCGACGATGTCCGCCTGATCCACGACCAGACGGTCGTGCTCGGCTGGGCCGAGCGGGACGCCGCCGTGCTGGCCAACGCGCAGCGGCTCGATCCGGCCGAGACCCCCGGCTACGTCGCGCTGGCCGTCGCGAAATCGGCCCGCAACCTCGGCCGCTACGACGTCGCCGAGACCTGGTACCGCCGCGCGGTCGGGCAGAACCCGGGAGACGTCGACGCCCGCCTCGGTCTCGCGATGACGCGCGCGGATCGCGGCGACACCGGCGCGGCGCGCGAGACGCTCGCGGCGCTGCCTTCCGGCGCGGCGGACGGCGTTCAGGCGCTGCTCGCGCGAGCCTATGTCGAGCAGCGGGCCGGGCATCCGCTCGCCGCGCTCGGGCAGTACGAGGCCGTGCTCGCCCGCCAGCCGGGCCACGACAGCGCCCTGCGCGGCAAGGCGCTGATGCTGCGCGCGCTGCTGCTGCCGTCGGAGGCCCTCGAGCTCGCGGCCCGGCACCCGAGCATTCTTTCCGACGCCGAGGTCGCGCGGCTGCGCGCGGACGAGGCGGCGCTGAAGGTGCGGTTGACGGCCGCGACGTCCTACCCGCCGGAGCTGCGGGACGCGGCCCATCGCCGCACGCTCGCGAGCATCGACCGCGCGCTCGCGCAGCTCGGCGACGCTGCCGCGCGCGCGGCGCTCGAGGCGGATCGGGTCGTCGCGCTCGTCGACGCCGGGCGGCCGCAGGAAGCCGTCGGGCAGCTCGAGCGGCTGCGGCGCAACGGCCAACCCGTGCCGCGGCACGCGCTGGCGGCCGCCGCCGCGGCGCACTTGCGCCTCGAGCAACCGGAACGGGCGGTCGAGCTGCTCGAAGCCGCCGCGGCCGCCGCTCCCGACGACGCTTCGCTGCAGTTCGATCTCGTCTTCGCTTACCTCGACGCGGAGCGGCACGACGACGCGCTGCGCGTCGCCCGCAGCCTTGCCGAGCGCTTTCCGCTGATTCCGGGCGAAGCCGACGACATCGCCGC
>JAFGNC010000454.1 GCA_016927175.1 Gammaproteobacteria bacterium
CTGCTGCTGGACCAGCGGGGCACCGGCCGGTCGGCGGCGGGCTTCCGCTGCGAGCTGGACCAGGCCGCGACGCTGACGACCGGCGCGGTCGAAGCGCTCGGCGAGATGCTCGAGGAGTGCCTTGCGACGATCCGGCACGACCCGCGGCTGTTCTCGACGTCACCGGCCGTCGGCGATCTCGACGCGCTGCGCCGGGCTCTCGGCGCCGAGGAATGGAATCTGTACGGCATTTCCTACGGCACGCGCGTCGCCCAGCACTACGCCCGGCTGCACCCGGAGCGCGTACGCTCGATGGTGCTCGACGGCGTCGTGCCGGCCGAGCTCGCGCTCGGCCCGTTCATCGCGCGCGACGCGCAGGCCGCGCTCGACGCGATCCTCGCGCGCTGCGAAACCGATCCCGCCTGCTCGAGCCGCTATGCCGAGCTGGGGCGCAAGTTCGAGGACCTCCGCCTGCGGCTCGCCGCGGGGCCGGTCTCGATAGATGTCGCGAATCCCGCCACCGGCGAGATCGAATCGCGGCTCCTCGGTGAATCGGACCTGCAGGGCGTCGTGCGGCTGATGAGCTATACGGCCGCGACCGCGTCGCTGCTGCCGCTCGCGATCAGCGAGGCGCATCGCGGCGAGTACGGCATGCTTGCCGCCCAGGTCGACATCCTGACGCGGGATCTGGCCGAGACCGTCAGCGTCCCTATGCACAATTCCGTCGTCTGCACCGAGGACGTCCCGTACTTTCCGGACGACCTGCCGGTCGATCCCGACGACGTGTATCTCGGCACGACGATCGTGGACTCGCTGCGCGCGATCTGCGAGATCTGGCCTGCCGGCGTCATCGATGCCGGCTTCAAGGAGCCGCTCGAGTTCGACGGCCCCGTGCTGCTCCTGTCCGGCGAGAACGACCCGGTCACGCCGCCCGAGTACGCGGTGCGCGTCATGACCGCGGGGCTCGGCAACGCCCGGCACCTGGTCGGCCCCGGCCAGGGGCACGGCATGGCCGGCATCGGCTGCGCGCCGCGGCTGATCGCCGCTTTCGTCGAAGCCGCGTCTCCGGCCGCGGTCGACGGCGCCTGCCTCGACCGCGAGCCGCCGACGCCGTTCTTCCTGTCCAAGCTCGGTCCCGCGCCGTAGCGCGGCGGCGCTCCTCGCGACGATGATCGACGTCAAAGGCCTGACGAAGCGCTTCGGTGAAGTGACGGCGCTCGACGGCGTCGGCTTCGCGGCCGGCGACGGGCGCATCACGGGGCTGCTCGGCCCCAACGGGGCGGGCAAGTCGACCTGCCTCAGGATCCTGGCGACGGTCCTGAAACCCGACGCCGGCACGGCTTCCATCGGCGGGGTCGACGTCGTCGCGGAGCCGCTGGCCGCGCGGCGGCTGCTCGGCGTGCTGCCGCATGCCGCGGGGCTTTATCCGCAGCTGACGGCGCGCGAGAACATCCTCTATTACGGCCGTCTGCACGGCCTCGGCGAGCGCGCGCTGGCGCATCGCGCGGACGAGCTGATCGGGCGGCTCGCGCTCGAGGACGTCGCGAACCGCAGGGCGAAGGGCTTCTCGCAGGGCGAACGGACCAAGGTCGCGCTGGCGCGGGCGCTCGTGCACGGGCCGCGGCACCTGCTGCTCGACGAGCCGACCAGCGGGCTCGACGTCATGGCGGCGCGACAGCTGCGGGACTGGCTGCGGGAGCTGCGCGACGACGGCTGCTGCGTGCTGCTGTCGAGCCACGTCATGCAGGAGGTGCAGGCGCTGGTCGACGACCTCGTCATCATCGCGCACGGCGCGGTCGTCGCGCGCGGCACGCCGGCGGAGCTCGCGCGGCAGTGGCCGGACAGGGATCTCGAGGAGATCTTCGTCGCGGCCGTCAGCGGCGGTGCGCGATGAGAGCGGCGCTCGCCGTGCTGCGAAAAGAGCTGGTCGACAACGCGCGCGACCGGCGCACGCTGTTCTCGGCCTTCGTGTTCGGGCCGCTGTTCGGCCCGGCGCTGTTCGCCGTGCTCGTCAACGTGCTCGTGTCCCAGACCGTGTCGTCGGTGGAGGAGCCGTTCGACGTGCCGATCGTCGGAGTCGAGCAGGCCCCGAACCTGATCGAATTTTTGTACGCGAGGGGCATCCGCAAGACGGAATCGAGCGGCATCGAGACGTTCGAGCAGGCGGCGAGCGCGGTCGAGGACGGCCGCGAGGACCTGGTCGTCATGATTGCGCCGGATTTCGCCGACAGTTTCCGGCGCGAGGGCCTCGGCCGCGTCGGCCTGGTCTACGACCGTTCGAACACGAGCGCGGGCAGCCGGGTGCAGCGCGTGCGCGCGGCGATTGCGACTTACTCCCAGCAGCTCGGCGCGTTGCGGCTGCTGGCGCGCGGCATCGAGCCGGGCGCGCAGGCGACGATCATGCTCGACGAGTTCGACGTGTCGACCGCGGCCGGCCGCTCCGTCGTGCTGCTCGGCATGCTGACCTATTTCCTGCTGTTCGCGACGCTGATGGGCGGGTTCTACCTTGCGATAGACAGCACGGCGGGCGAGCGCGAGCGGCGCTCCCTCGAGCCGCTGCTGACGACGCCGGTCGAGCGCTCGAGCCTGCTGCTCGGCAAGATAGCCGCGACCATGTGCTACATGCTGCTCAGCCTGGTGCTGACGCTGGCCGGCTTCACGGTCGCGCTGCA
>JAFGNC010000455.1 GCA_016927175.1 Gammaproteobacteria bacterium
GTCGGCAAGCGCTCAGTTCGGCGGCCCGCCTCCGGAGCTCTACACGCCGGAGCCGGACGCCAGAGATTTGAAGTCGGTGCTGTTCAACTGGCCGTGGCATATGGGGATGCTGCGTGGCATCGAGGAGCACGAGCTCATCGTCTCGCTCGAGTATCGGGGTGAGGGCACGATCCAGGTAGACGGTCAACCCTGCGCGATCACGCCGTTCGAGGACACCGAAAGGGAGGGCGAGCTCGGCACGTCGGGGTACCGCACCAGCGTCAGCTACCAACAGCCGGGCTACCGCACGCAGATCGAATGCACGTTGCCGAACGGCCAGACGTATTCGAACATCGAGGTCGTCAGCGGTGAGTACGCCTGGGACGAGGACATCCCCGGCGCGGGTCTCGTGCCGGGCGAAGGCACGGCGACGCCGATGCCGGAGGCGCTCGACGAACGTTTGATCCGGCTGTGGGCCAGCCCCCAGGGTGCCGTCAAGGCTGCATTGGCGGGCGCCGGAATTCCCCTGCGAAAAGTATGGCGCAATCCCGGCGGGCTGCTCGAGGAAGGCCCATCGAAGATCGGCGATACGTCGGTCACCTGGGAGGGCGATACGCCGGTGGTCACGTTCCCGATCCCGGGCGTAGATGGCGCGACGGCCGTCGCGCGGCTCGACGATCGCTTCATGACGGAATCGGTCGTCGTCACGCACGGCGACGACACCTATGAGTTCACGTACGGCGATTACGACGACTACAACAACCCGCTCAACCTGATCGAGGTCTACATGGCCGGCAGCATCACCGAGAGCAGGAACGGCGAGGTCGTGCGCGAGCTGAACACCGTGCAGACGGAAACGGGCAGCGTTTATGTCGTCGTGCCCGTGCCGGAGAGTGTCAGCGGCGAGCCGACCCCGCCGGTGGAGATGTACGGGACGGATCAGGAGCCGCCCAAGCTCGACTCCGACGCGCCGACACCGCGTCTGGCCAACGGCAAGCCCGACCTGACCGGCAGCTGGCGCAGCGGCAGCAAGTTCTTCATCTGGCGGTATGGCAGTCGCCGCTGTGCGCCGACGCAGCTCGAAGGCTGCAGCACGCAGTGGAATCAGACGGTCGATTTCGAGTTCGAGGCGGCTTCGCGCTTCGGGCCGGATCGCCCGATCTACAAGCCTGAGCACTGGGACGAGGTCATCTACCTCGACATGTGGACGAACCGCGAAGATCCGATCATGACCTGTCAGCCGATGGGGATCCCGCGCCAGGGGCCGCCCGGGCGCATCTTCCACACCGAGGACGACATCACGCTGCTCTACGGCCGCGGCGGCGATGGCGGCGGCGGTTACTCGGAGTTCCGCGTGATCGCGACCGACGGCCGCGAGGTGGATGAAAGGCAGGTCATCCAGACCAAATACACCGGTCATTCGGTCGGCCACTGGGAAGGCGACAAGCTCGTGATCGAATCGATCGGCTTCACGCCCGCGACGTGGCTCGCGCGCGGCGGGTTCTTCCACTCCGAGGACATGAAGGTCACCGAAACGTTCACGCGGCAGGGAGACCAGATGCTCTACGAGGTTACGGTCGAGGATCCGCAGGTGCTGCTGCAGCCCTGGGTGCAGAAGCCGATGCTGATGACGCTCGCCGATGACGCCGACGGCGGCCGTGACCCCACGTTGGTCGGCACGGAGCGAGGCCACTGCCAGTCTCTCGAGCTCGACGACATCGTCACGCAGATCCGCCACTAGAGTCTCGGCAGTCCGCCGGTGCCGGGCGTCGCAAAGGCGTCCGGCGCCCGGCCCGGCCGTGGACGACGGCATTCGTTGCGGCATCCTGGTTGACCGCGAACCGCGGATCGCCGATGAGAGGGAGAGCAGAAGACGTGTATGAATCGAGACCATTCCGGCGTGTAGCGGCGCGCGCGAACCCGCGACGAGGAGCCTGGACGGCCGCAGCGTTCCTGGCGTTGTCCGGGGGGCTCGTCGCCGTGGGTTGGTCGCCGAGCGCTTCGGCACAATGGCCGGAATTCAAAGATCCCGACGTTCCGCGCGACGCTGACGGCAACGTCATCATGGACGCGCCGCCGCCGCGTACCGCCGACGGAAATCCCGATCTTTCCGGGCTTTGGATGCGCACTAACAGCGCGCAGCCGGATGACGAACGCGAGTCACAGGACGGCGGTGCTCCGATCGACGTCGTGACCGAGCGCGTGCCGTTCGACCCCGACGGACCTCCGGTGGCAGCGTTCTTCGAAGCGGGGGAGAACATGGAAGGCGGCCTGCCATACACGCCGTGGGCGAAAGAGGTCAGGGACCAGCGCTTCGAGCTCAACGCCAGAGACAACCCCGACGCCAACTGCATGCCGATGGGCTTTCTCCAGTTCCACCAGCAGCCTCAGCCGCGCAAGATCATCCAGACCGACAAGCTGATCCTGATCGAGTACGAGGCGAATTACGGCTTGCGCCATATCTACATCGACGGGCGCGAGCTGCCGCCGCAGGGCGAGCCGCAACCGTGGTGGTACGGCTATTCCGTCGGTCACTGGGAGGACGGCGATCTCGTGGTCGAGACCAACAACCTGCGCGGCGCCGAAGACGGTCCTTACGATGGATGGCTCGACGTGAACGGCAGCCCTTACTCGCGACAGGCGAAGATCACCGAGCGTTTCCGGCGTCCTACTTTCGGCCATCTGCAGATCGACTTTACCGTCGACGACCCGAAGTCATACACGAGACCGTGGACGGTGCGAATCGATCAGAGGCTTTTGCCCGACCAGGAGCTGATCGAGTTCATCTGCAACGAGAACCAGCAGTTCGGCCGCAGAATTCAGTTGGATTGAGAGGGTAGGGTCCATGACGGGATACTCGAGTGCAAACAGGAGCCGCTTCCGGCTCGGCGTCCGCATGAAGGCCGGAGCGATCGCGTGCGCCACCGCGGGAATGCTGGCGGCGGCATGGCCTCTGTCGGCCCACCATTCGTTCTCGGCAGAGTTCGACGCCGCTCGTCAGCTCAAGGTCACGGGCGAGGTATCCAGCGTGGAATGGATGAACCCGCACGCTTGGATCCATGTGAGCGCGCAGGAGGTGTGTGAGCGGCGCGGGAGCGGCAATCTGCGGGACAACAGCAGCGAAGAGGAGTGGGCCTGCAGGACCATCGCTGCGGACGAGGAAGCCGAATGGGGTTTCGAGCTCGCGAGTCCGAACGGCCTGATGCGCCAGGGTTGGACCCGCAATTCACTGAGCCTCGGTGAAGTCGTCACGATCGAGGGATCGCGCGCGCGAGATGACAGCCTGAACGGTAATGCGCGGACGGTGCTCACGGCCGAGGGCGAGCGCCTATTCGCAGGATCGAGCCAGGGCACGACTCCGTGACGACCCGCTGATGAGTCGGCGGCTCCTTTCCCGCGACTATTCCTCGATGTACCGCTCCGCAACCTCCGGGTCGCACGCTTCCGAGGGGGGCGAGAAGGGGAGGTCGGGGCGGTGGTCCCACTGCTGGGCCAACGTGGCCGGCTCCGTCAGATAAACAGGGTCGTCGACGGTGATCTCGTAGCGCAGCCGCGTGCGATCGTTCGTCAGCGTCAGCCGCTCGACGGTGTGCTTGCGCGGGCTCGACGGCACGTTCGCAGCGATGCCGGAGGGATTCGGCTCGAAGGCGATCGTATCGATCACGAGCGTGTCGCCCTCCCACCAGCCGACGGAATGCCCCTGGCGCGAGGGCTGAACGTCGGCCGGATGCTCTGCGTCCATATGGACCGTGCGCACGACGGGGTCTCCCGAATTGTCGAAGTGCAGCAGGACCTCGTCTTCGCCGATATCGATCTCGCGCATCTCGTCGAGTACCGACAGGAACGGCGTGGGCTCGACATAGCAGAGGCCGTCGGCGACCAGCTCCGCCTGAGCGGCACGGCCCTCCGGCGTGACCGGCCAGCGCGCCATGGCCCCGAAAGCGGCGCCGAGCGCCTGCCGCGACGGCGCCCAACGACCCTCGAGGCTCTCGGCCGGCGTCAGCTTCCGAGCCCGGGTATTCGCCGCATAGAACGGGTGAATCTCACCGTCCTCGGTCGTGACGTCCAGCAGGCGGACCTGCTTACCCCAACCGCCGCGATTGGGATTCGCGCGCACGACGACCGGCGTGCCGGGCTGCAGGGCGTCCCGGTCCAGCCCGTCGACCAGCGCCTGCGTAATCGCGAGGCCTTCGCCTTCGATCAGCACCGGCTCGCCGTCCGGGCCCTCGGTTTCGACGACCAGGTACATGTGCGGATTCACCCAGTCGAACCGCGCAACCGTCCCCTCTATCAGTATCTCCTCGGTCGTGTCGAACATCGCCTGGCTGTGATGGGCGAATGCCGGTGCGCCGAGAGGCGCCGCCACGGCGAGAACACGGATAGCGGCAGGCAGGGATCTCATGTCGAAACCTCTAAACAGGCGGAGAAGGAAAGGATAATGGCATACAGATGCCGGCACCACATTCGAGGCGCGGCCGCTGCCAGTCTGATTTCCGCTCCAGTGTCCTCTTCAGCGCCTCGACGTCGCGTCGCGGGGATGTCCCCGCGACGGAGCGCTCGGAGCCGAAACCGCGCAGCTGCTCGTACGACAAGCGTCCCTTTACTCCACGCGGTCGAAAACCCATCTGCCGGATACCTGCACCTCCTCGACCGAGCTCGCCATACCGTCGCCATCGCGGTTGAAGACGTACGGTTGGCTCCAGGTGCAGGCACTGCATATGAACGAGGTTTCCGACTGCGGCACGAGCCGGGCTTTGTCACCGCCATTCCTCCGGAGGAACAGCGACGCGCCTTCCAGAGTGACCTCGACAGTGGTCGGATTGTCGAGCCAGATTCCCTGATAGGTGCCGACGTACTTGGCGAGGATGTCTGGAGCGACCTCTACCGCGGTTGCCTCCGCGTCGGCAACCTTGTCTCCCACCCAGTGCTTGGTGCCTCCCTCGGAGGCTTCGTTGCAGACGATCTCGAGCATTTCGTCGTCCGCGGCATATTCCATCACGACCGCCGCATGCAGGGGCGCGTCGAACGTGCCGGGATCGTCGTAGGTCACGTCGACCTCTATGTGCCCGAAGTCCGGACGTCGGTAACGCTCCGTGATGCGGAGATTCTCCGTGTGTTGCAGACCATCGGCCTGCAGCCAGGATTTCTCGTTGTAGCCGTTGCTTTCGACGACGAGCGTGTCGCCTTCCCACCGGCCCACCGAGTATCCCGTCCAGATCGGAAGCGGATCGGGCTCGAGCGCTCGACCGTCCGTGAAGATCTGACGGTACGTCAGATCGGCATAGAGCATCGCGGTCACCGTGGGGCTCTGAACGATGCGCCTCAGAGTGCCTCCGCCCGCGGGACCGCCGACGATGTATGCCGGCCCGCCCGGCAGGCACTGCATCTGGGGACCGTCGCGGAAAAAGTTCCGCTCGTGGACGGCCATCGATTCGCGCGCCCAGGGTTGAACTTTGGACTCGTCACGCAAGTCGCCTCTGACGTCGACGACGCGCCACAGGCCCGTCAGCTCGGGCCGATCATCGGCGGTCCGCGGCGCCGGTGCGGACAAGTCAGGTCGGCCGTCGGCCGTGCGCGGTATGCCCGGCGTGGCCAGTGTGAGCCACTGAGCGGCCGATGGTCCGGATGACGCCAGCAATAGTAACGCCGCAAGTCCTCGTGTCATCGTTTCATTCCTGCCGATTGCCACATCCGACGGAGCGTCTGCTCGGGCGGAGAGCTCGCCACCGGTGAGCTCGCGGAGGTTTGTCGCCGCAGAGAACGCGGCTCTTCAATCGCGCTCCCTGCCGCCGCGCGCGACGCTCTCCCACAGGAGCTCTCCCGTTTCCGTCAAAGTCACCGAGGCCGCGTTTGCAGTGTTGGTTCCGTTCTTGGCGCCGTAACCCTGAACGCTTATGACGTCGCCGACTTCCACTCTGTCGCGCCCCCACCCGAGCCGGAGCAGATCATTGATGCCGACGAGCTCGACGGACCAGGCCTGGACGCTGCCGTCGTCGCCTCGCGTTTCCATGAAGAGCCAGGCGTGTGGATTCGTCCATTCCATTCTCGTCACCGGGCCCGTCAACGACACGGGCTTGTTGATGTCGAACTCGGCAGCGAACGCGTGGTGGGGCGAAGCAGGCACGGCCGCGAGGAACCAGGCGGCGCCCACCCAGATCGATAACAGAGACTTCCTCACCGGCATCTCCCATTGCCATTACCGACAGCATTAACCCAGTCGATGGTCACTCCAGACACTATCACGCAAATGCGAGCACGTGCATACGGGGAAATCGGAGGAGATCGTCCGCACGGGGGCGGCGCGCAGAGCGTCTGCCTGATGTTGGCGGGCGCGAGACGGAGGGCGTGGCCCGTCGACAGCTATTTCGACGCGATCACGTCGCACGACAACTCCGTCGCGCTGACGCATCCGGGCTGCGGCCGTGTCGAGAACGGCTCGCCGGCTCCGGCGGGTCGATTCCTGCCGCCGGCGAGGCCTCAGAATCAGGCGGCAGCGGCTGCGAACGAGCCTGGCGCCGGCGTGGCCCCGCCGGTCGGGACTTGCCCCGAAGTCGGATCATCTTTGGTCATCCTTCCCGCCAGCCGCCTCCCAGCGCTTTGAACAGGGCCACGAGATCCGTCGCGGCGAGCGTATGCACCCTGGCGTACGCA
>JAFGNC010000456.1 GCA_016927175.1 Gammaproteobacteria bacterium
AGCTCGGCGGCAAGGACGCGCTGATCGTGCTGGACGACGCTGACATCGAGCACGCGGTCAACGCCGCCACGTTCGGCTCGTTCATGCATCAGGGCCAGATCTGCATGTCCGTCGAGCGGGTCATCGTGCATCGCGCGATCGCCGAAGAGTTCACGGAGAAGTTCGTCGGCAACGCGAGGAAACTGAAAGTCGGCGATCCGCGCGAGCTCGGCAACTGCATCGGGCCGATCATCAATCAGAAGCAGCTCGACAAGATCCGCGAGCAGGTGGACGACGCCGTCGCGAAGGGCGCGGAGCTGCTGTGCGGCGGAAAGAACCAGGGTCTGTTCTTCGAGCCGACCGTCCTCGGCAAGGTCACGCCGGACATGCTGGTATACCGCGAGGAAACCTTCGGCCCCGTCGCGCCGATCATCGTCGCGGACAGCGAGGACGAGGCCGTGACCATCGCCAACGACTCGCAGTACGGCCTGTCCGCCGGCATCATCACGCGTAACGAGGAGCGGGGGCTGGCTGTTGCGCGGCGGCTGCACACCGGCATGGCGCATATCAACGACAGCTCGGTCAACGACGAGCCGCACGTTCCGTTCGGCGGCGTGGGCGCCAGCGGCCTCGGCCGTCACGGCGGACGGCCCGGCATCGACCAGTTCACCGAAATGCGGTGGATCACGCTCGAGCGGGGCGGCCGGCACTACCCGCCCCCGTTCCTGATGAATCCCGGCCACTGAGCCGTCCGCGGCGGCGCCGGAGCACACCGGCGCCGCCGTGCAGCCTCGGCAGACCACGGCGGTCCTGACTCACGCGGCTCGGCAGGCTCTACTTCAGGCCGATCTCTTCGAGGAACGCGGCCGCCCCCGCGTGGTACGGGTGCGGATTCGTCGACGGTGCAACCTTCGCCCGATCGACTTCGCGCAGCAGGGCGTAGTCCCGCTGCAGCTCGGGCCACGACTCGTACAGGACCTTGGTGATGCGGTAGGCGTCCTCGTCCGCGAGGTGCACGCCGCCGTTCAGGTACGTGTCGTACATGGCGAAGCGCGCCGGCGCCTCGATGCCGACCGTCGTCGCGCTGGGCGTCACCGTGTCGGCCCAGGCGCCCGGCATGATCTCCGCGACCTTGCCTTCGTCGGCGCCGAGAGACAGGAAGCGCAGCCCGCGCGGCAGCGTCGCATGCGTCTGCAGGACCAACGGCAGCCGATACCCCATCGCGACGGCCTCGGCCCGGCCCTCCGCGACGAGACGCGCCCCTTCCGGCAGTCCGGCCGCCGTGACCGGCTCGACGTCCGACTCGGTCAGGCCCGCCGTTGCGAGCACGGCGCGATTCAGCCTGTCGAGCGGCACGAGCCCGCGGTAATTCAGCACGACACGGCGCCCCTCGAGGTCCTCGAGCCGCCGGATCGGCCCGTCCGCGCGGACCCAGAACATGTAGCCGAGCGGATAGACCGCCATCAGCGCGCGCAGATTAGTCATCGGCGCCGGGTACGGCGGCTCGCCGTTGTAAGCGAGATACGAATCTATCCCTGAGTTGATGCCGAGCGTGATCTCCCCGCGCTGCAGCATCGGCAGGTAGACCGACGAGCCCGAGTAGGGCCGCACGATCGACGCGATGCCGAGCTTCTGCTGGATGACCTTGGCGAAACCGCCGGCGATCACGTTGAAATTCGTGCCGGCGGGATTCGCGCCGATCGCGACCCGGCGCAGCTGCGCGTGCAGCAGCGCCGGCGTTGCGCCGGCGACCACGGCCCCGGCTGCCGCCAGCAGAAATCGGCGTCGAGCGTCGTACATGGAGCGCCTCCTGATCCTGCCCCGCAAGGGTAACCCACGAGGGCTTGCCGAGCATGTGGAGAGCATCGGCAGCCGGGCTCCGGCTGCCGGATATCGTGCCCCGCGACGAAACGGACGTACCGGTTCCGATCCGGTTACGTCCCCCGCCGGCCCTACCCCCGTTTCAGCCCGTTGACGTATACTTCGGCCTTTCCCCGCGACATAACAACGCTTCACCGCAGCGGGTTGCCAGCCAGCCTTGAGGAGAACTGGATAATGCCAAAGAAGATAGTCGACACCCTGCTACCCACGACGATGGTGGGTTCGTACCCCCGACCGAGCTGGTACAAGCACCAACTGCTCGGCCGTGACGTACGGGTGGCGTTCAAGGAGGTCGCATTCGAGGAAGAGTACGACGACGCGGTAGCGACCGTGATTCGCGACCAGGAAGAAGCGGGCCTCGACATCGTCACCGACGGCAACATGTGGTACGACGACTACGTCGGCGTCATCGGCTCGTTCTGCTGGTATCTGTACGAGCGCATCCCGGGCTTCGAGCCGACGCGCAACCCGCACCCCCTGTACGTCGGCGCGGACGACAGCTCCGGCAAGGCGTTGATGGACGACTGGGGCGGCGTGATCTGCAGCGGCCCGGTCGACAAGGGCAAGGACGCGATCCGCTGGCCGGACCTTTACGACATCGCCAGGAAGCACGCTCATGTGCCGGTCAAGGCCTCGATCGGCGCGGGGCCGGCCAACCTCGCCTGGCACGTCTACTTCAACGAGGAATCGCACTACAAGAACCCGAAGGACCTGACGTTCGCGCTGGCCCCGATCTTCAACAAGGAGATGAAGGAGCTCGTCAAGCACGGCGCCAAGTACCTGCAGATCGAGGATCTCGGCGCGTGGATGCCGCTGTTCTCCAACGACGAGAACGACTACAAGTGGGTCCGCGAGAGCATCGAGATGATGTGCGACGGCGTCGACGCGAAGA
>JAFGNC010000457.1 GCA_016927175.1 Gammaproteobacteria bacterium
CCGCGAACAGCAGGCCGCCGGCGAGGGCGAAGTGAACGAGGGGCTCGCGCAGGATGGAACGCACGAGCCGGTCTCAGCCGGTCCTGAACGCGACCTTCTCGTACAGCGTCGGCGCCCGCCCGTCGGGATCGTACTTGCGCTTGAGCTCCCGGTAGGCTTCGCCGTTGAAGCGCGCGTCGAATTCCTCGGGGCCGAGGAACGACGACGAGTACAGCATCTTGATGCCGCCGAGCTCGAAGCACTTCCGGTCCAGGATCTTCGTATAGTGGTACGGCTCCTTCCCGGCGGGCTTGCGGACCTGCAGATAGCAGCCGAGATTGAAGTACAGCGTGTTCGGCTCGATCGGATACAGCGTCGGGCGCCGCGGCGTCCTGATCGGCACCGCCGCCCACGGCCGCCCGTCGAGCGGCACGTTGTCGAGCGCGAACGTCAGCAGTTCCCGCGCGCCGTCCCATGGCACTTCCCAGTCCTGGATCAGCGGCTCGGTGTCGGGCTCGCGAGCTCCGGGCAGCTTCTGCCGGACTCGGCCCGTGAACGCGGCGTACTTCGTGTAGAAGCTCGAGTTGCGGCAGCGCTCGGGGGCGTAGCGGCGGAACAGCGCGTGGAACGGGGTCTCCGGAATGTTCCAGAACCATTCCGGGTCGTAGCGAAAGATGTAGTCCTTCGCCCTCAGGTAGACGGCGTCGCGCTGCTGCACGAGCTTGTAGAAGATGTCGCGCCGCAGGATGTCGTCGACGTGCGGGACTTCGTCGCGGAAGCGGCCGGTCATCAGCAGGAAACGGCCATCCTCGAAAACGAGCCCTTCGACGAAATCGTCCCGGCCGGCCTCCGACGCTTCGCGCATCGCGTCGAGATACTCCTCGGCGTCACCGAAGCGCCGCACGTCGATGTGCACATACGCTTTGGCCGGGTGGAGCCGGATCTTCGCGCGCAGGATGTAGCCGAGCGTGCCGTAGGAGTTGGGCAGCGCGGCGAACAGATCCGCGTACTCGTTGTCGGCCGTGCACGTGACGACGCGCCCGCTCGGCAGCAGCACGTCGGCCTCGAGGAGTCCGTCGTGCACGAAGCCGTACCGGAAGCACGTCGACTCGATGCCGATGCCGACCGTTGCGCCGCCGACCGTGATGTGCTTCAGCTCGGGCGCGACGAGCGGCAGAAAGCCGCGTTCGAGCGCGTAGCTGACGGCGGTCTCGTACGTCGTAAGACCCTCGACCTCGAGCGTGCGCTGCTCCGGATCGAGAGCGATGACCTCGTTGAAGTGGCCGAGGGACAGCCGCCGCGCCGGGGCGCCGCGCGGCTGGTACCGGAACAGGTTGGAGATCGTGGACTTCGCGAGCCGCAGCTGGCCTTCGCCGTCGTTCCAGTTTCTCTCGAGGTCGGCCTTCTTCTGCTGATAGGTGATGGGGATCTACTCGAAAAGAAGGGGGGCTGGCGCGCGGCCGCGATCGTCGAAGAGGACGACGGGCGAGCTACTCGAACGACGAGCGGCCGGGCGCGTCCTCGCCGTAGATGTCCGCGCGCGTCCACGGAATGGCGTTGACCCGCGATCGCGCGAACAGTACCTGGAAAAGCTGCAGCTTGCCCCGCACGAAGGCCATGATCGAGCCGGCGAGGTACAGCCGCCATGCGCGCACGAACGTCTCGTCGAACATCGACCGGACCGTGTCCACGTTCTCCTCGTAGCGGGCGAGCCAGGCGCGCAGCGTCTCCGCGTAGTGCAGGCGGATGTTCTCGACGTCGAGCACGGACAGATGATTCGGCTCGAAGATGTCCATCATCTCCCGCAGGGTCGGAGGGTACGCGCCCGGGAAGATCCGCTTGTCGATCCACGGGTTGAGCCGTTCGGCGCGGTCGCGGCCGATGCTGTGAATCAGGCCGCGGCCCTCCGGCTTCAGCAGGCTGTCGATCAGCTTGCCGAGGGCGGGATAGTTGCCGGGGCCGACGTGCTCGAGCATGCCGATGGAGACGAAGACGTCGTAAGCGCCGGCGCCGGTCGATGCGGCATTGCGGTAGTCGTCCTCGACGAACTCGACGGAGCCCGTCAGCGTCTCGCGCCCCGCCCACTCCCTGGCGTAAGCGATCTGCTCCTTGGAGATATTGAAGCTGCGCACGTGGGCGCCGTAATGCTTTGCCATGAACAGCGCGAAGCCGCCCCAGCCGCCGCCGGCCTCGACGACCTTCTCGCCGGGCTTCAGCCGCAGCTTGCGGCAGACGTGATGCATCTTCGCCTGCTGCGCCTGCTCGATGGTCATGTCCGGGTCCGCGAAATACGCGCAGGTGTATTGCAGCGCCTCGCGGTCGAGCCACAGCCTGTAAAAGTCGTTGCCGATGTCGTAGTGATGGTGGATGTTGCGCCGCGACTCGGACAGGTCCGGCGCGAGCCGCCGGCCGCGCTCGAGCCAGCCGGGCAGCTTGCCGTGGCGCTCCGCATACGCGTAGGCCTGGCCGAGCAGCATCAGCAGGTCGCCGTGCACGTGGATGCGCCCGGCGCTGTACAGGTCCCCGAAGTGCAGCTCCGGATTGGCCAGCAGCTGGAGCAGCGCCCTACGGTCCGTGAACTGCACGGTGACCCGCCCCTCCTGGGCATCGGGCTTCTCGTCCCACAGCGCCACGCGGACCGGCGACGAGTCGCCCAGCCTTTCGGTGATCTGCTTCTTCAGCCATCGGTCGAGCCCGGCGGGTTGACCCCGGACGCTGGGCTCGGCCGCCGATCCAAACCCGTATTCGGAGCTCGGAACGCCGAGGGGCTCTAGGCGACTTCTGTTCATCGTTGTTCTCCGCAGCCGCCTATTCTGCCACGAGCTTTCGAAGACGTGAACTTTCCGCAACAGCAGGTTGTTCCGCAGCGGCATTCGCCGGCCATTCCGATGCGGCGGCCGGAGCCGCGCGCGGCGCGGCATCCGGCAGCCGCGCGGCACGCTATCGGCAGCCGTCCGGCACGTTAGCGGCAGCCGTCCGGCAGCCGCGCGCGACCGCCGGGCCGGTCGCGCGACAAGGCTGCGCGCGGCCGATGTCGATTCTGGCGGCGGCGGCTCGACTACCGCGTGGAGGCGGCACGAACCCGGGCCGCGGTGGGGTAAGATAGGCGCCGATATGAACGGAAGCGTTTCGAATCTGAAGGGGCAGGGGGCGGTCCGCGATCGCCTGAACCGACCGCTGCGGGACCTCAGGATCTCGGTCATCGACCGCTGTAATTACCGGTGTCCTTACTGCATGCCCGCGGAGATCTACGGCGAGGGGCACCGATTCCTGCCGCGGTCGCACTGGCTCACGCCGGGCGAGATCAAGCGCATCGGCGGGCTGTTCGCGCAGCTCGGCGCCACGAAGTTCCGGCTGACCGGCGGCGAGCCGCTGCTGCGGCGCGGC
>JAFGNC010000458.1 GCA_016927175.1 Gammaproteobacteria bacterium
GACTGGTCCCTCGACGGCGCGCTGTTCAAGGGAGAGCGGATCATCCGCGTGCTGCGCGACCTGATCGGCGACCGCCGGATCGAGCAGCTGCCGATCGGCTTCACCGCGGTCGCAACGGAGCTGTCGACGAGCCGCGAGATGTGGCTGAACACCGGCTCGCTGTTCGACGCGATCCGCGCATCCATTGCCGTCCCGACGGTCTTCGCGCCGGTCGTCGTCGAGGGATTCGTGCTGGTCGACGGCGGCATCGTGAACCCCGTGCCGGTCGCGCCGACGCTGAACCGGCACACACAGGTGACGATCGCGGTCGACCTGAACGCGCCGGACGAGCCGGGTGCCGACATCCGCGTCGGGCCCGATGTCGCCGAAGGCGCGGAAGGCGCGCGCCGGCAAAGCATCCTGCGATTCATCGACGCGTTGCGCAGCGACGCGCCGGAGCCGCCGGCCGCGCGGCTCGGCTTCTACGACCTCGCCGCGCGCTCGATGGACGCGATGCAGAGGACGATCACACAGCTGCGGCTCGCGAGCTATGCGCCGTCGCTGCTGATCCGGATCCCGGGCAATCTGTGCGGATTCTTCGACTTTCACCGCGCGCAGCAGCTGATCGACTTCGGCTATGCGCGCACACGGAAGGCGCTGGCGGATTTCGAGGGTTGAGCGTCGCTGCGTCAGCCCGCGTCGCGGGGCAGCAGCGGCTCGAGCGTCTCGATCAGCGTGTCGAAACGCACGGGCTTGACCAGATGCGCATCGAAACCGGCCTCCGCCGACTCCTCGCGATGTACGACCTGCCCCCAGCCCGTCAGCGCGACGATCACGACCCGGCGCCCGCGCTGTCCCCTGCGGATGCGGCGGCACACGTCGTAACCGTTCAGATCCGGCAGGCCGATGTCGAGCAGCACGACGTCCGTCTCGCGCGCGGCGAGCTTGTCGAGCGCGCTCCGTCCGTCGTAGGCGGCTTCCACCGAATGGCCGGCCGCCTCGAGCAGAGTCGCGAGCGCCGCCGTGGAGTCGCGGTTGTCGTCGACGATCAGGAACTCGACACCCGGCGGCATTCCCCTCGATGACACCGCGGCTCGTGGAGAGGGCTCCGTTTCCGGTACCCGTCCCGCCTCCGCCTCCGCGTCCGCTTCATGGCCGATCGACAGCGGCAACCGGACGGTGAAGACGCTGCCGCGGCCGAGGCCTTCGCTGCTTGCGGAGACGGAGCCGCCGTGCATGTCGACGAGTCGCCTGACGAGGGTCAGCCCTATGCCGAGCCCGCGGCTGCGTTGCTCGTAGCTGCTGTCGGCCTGCACGAACATGTCGAAGATGCGCGGCAGCACGTCCGGCGCGATGCCGATCCCGTCGTCCTCGACCGTGACGACGGCATCGCGGCCCTCGACGGCCGCGGCGAGCGTGATGTGGCCGCCGGCGGGGGTGTACTTGCACGCGTTGGCCAGCAGATTGCCGAATACCTGGGTCAGCCTCGCGACGTCCGCCCGCAGCACGACAGGCGCGTCCGGCAGCTCGACGCGCAGATCGTGCCCGGCGCGGCCGAACGCGGGGCGAGTCGCCTCGACCGCGTGCTCGACGATGCTCCTGAGGTCGGTCCGCTCCGTGCGGAGCTCCAGCTTGTCGCGGGT
The DNA here is from genome assembly GCA_016927175.1 of Gammaproteobacteria bacterium. Classification (GTDB taxonomy): domain Bacteria; phylum Pseudomonadota; class Gammaproteobacteria; order Steroidobacterales; family Rariloculaceae; genus ZC4RG20. Next base: position 1,623 of record JAFGNC010000458.1, read on the forward strand.
GATCCGGCCGATGTCGAGCAGATCGTCGATCAGCCTGACCATGTGCGCGACCTGGCGCTCCATCGTCTCGCGGGCCTGCCCGGTCAGCGCCTTGTCGTCCGGCGCCAGCTTCATCGTCTCGAGCGCGAAGGTCATCGGCGCCAGAGGGTTGCGCAGCTCGTGCGCCAGCGTCGCCAGGAACTCGTCCTTGCGCCGGTCCGCGATCGCGAGCTGCTCCGCGTGCTCGCGCTCCGCCGTCATGTCGCGCATGATCTTGACGAAGCCGATCACCTCGTCGTCCGGCATCAGCAGCGGCTTCACGACGCCGCTGCCCCAGAACCGGCTGCCGTCCTTGCGCACGTGCCAGCGCTCGTTGATCGCCCGGCCCTCCTCCCGGGCGATCCGAAGCTCCTTCCCCGGCGCGTTCGCGGCGCGGTCCTCCGACGTGAAGATGACGTCGCCGCCGCGGCCGACGATCTCGTCGGCGTCGTAGCCGAGCAGATTCGCCGCGCCGGCGTTCCAGCCGCTGACGATACCGTCCGTATCGAGTGTGATGATCGCGTACTCGGTCAGGCTCTCGACGATCAGCCGCAGCCGCTCCTCCCGTTCCCGCAGCGCCTGCTCCGCCCGCTTCTGCTCCGTGATGTCGCTGAACAGCACGGCGATGCGCCGCGCCGCGGGGTCGCCGATCCTGACCGCGAAAACCTGGAACCACTTGCGGAGCGGCGCCGCGCGCTCCTGGAAACGCAGCGGCTCGCCGCTTTCGACGACCCTCGCGAAACGCTCGATCCACGACTCGATTCCCGGCACGACCTCGCGCATCGTCCTGCCGAGGACGTCGCTCAAACCCGACTGCTCCTCGAAGGCGGGGTTGGTCTCGACGAAGCGGAAGTCGACGATACGGCCCGTGTCGTCGCAGACCGCCTCTTTCAGCGCAAAGCCTTCGTGGATCGACGTGAAAAGCGTGCGATACCGCTGCTCCGATTCGCGGATCGCAGCTTCGGTGCGCTTGCGGTCGGTGATGTCCCCGACCGCTGCAACGATGCTGCGGACGACGCCGCCGGCGTCGCGAACGGCCGCAACGTGGAGGCTGACCCACACCGCGCTGCCGTCCGGGCGCACGTAGCGCTTCTCCATCGAGAAATTCGCACGCCCGCCCGCCGCGAGCTCGCCGAACAGCTCGACGTTGCGCGGCAGATCCTCCGGATGCGTGATGTCCGCGATGCGCAGCGCCGCAAGCGCCTCCGCCGAGCGGCCGACGATCTCGCAGTAGCGGTCGTTGACCCGAAGAAACCGCCCGGTCAGATCGGTCTCGGCGAAGCCCGCGTTGGTCTGCTCGAACAGCTGGCGGAACGGCTGATCCGCCGCCTCGTCCGGCACGCCCGGAACGTCAGTCGGCGTGGAAGGCCCGGTGCCGCGCGGAGATCCGATCGACATTGCCGTGACTGCTCGAGCGCACGATCGCCATAGTGCGATCAGAGTAAAGCATGCTCGGCCCCCGGCGCATCGCGGCGGCTACGCAGGCAGCCCGCGCACGAGCATGATTCCGAGCGCGACGATCAGCACCGCGATCAGCAGATTCGTCCGGCCCATCCAGCCGGCGGCCCGCCGCAGGCGCCGGGACTCATCGGACCGCGGCGCGCTGCGCATGACTCTGGTGGCCCGCGGCCCGACGACGAAGTCGTGCACGCTGCTGAGCGCGATGGCCGTGAGCACGAAGCCCAGCTTGAACGCGAGTACTCGCCCCCACGGCGACGCCCACAGCTCCGCGCTCGTCAGCCGCTCCCAGCCGACGCCCCACCTGGAAAGGTTCACGACGCCGGTGCCGATCAGGATCAGCAGGCAGGCCCAGCCGACGTTGCGGAACCTGACGCCGGTGCGGTGCAGCAACTCGCCCGTCGGCGCGCCGAGCGAGCGGTCGCGCAGCACCGGTACCAGCACGGCGCCGAGGAACACCATGCCGCCGATCCACACGACGGCGGCGAGAATGTGCAACAGGATCGCTACGTAGTGGAGGGTCTGCATCGTCCGGCGTTCTGTACGTCCATCGTCACGAGACCGGAGTCTGCGCCGGACGGTCGCTCGCCGCAACGCATGGCCCCGCGCTGCGGGCAAGGCAACGTCGTGCTCGCGGGACCGGACACGGACAGGCCGCACGTGCAGCCCGGGCACACGCCTGCGCGCGGCCGAGGCCGCGCGCAGTGCGTTGCGAGGGCGGAGCGCCCTTCAGGGGGAGGAGGGACTGAGCGCTACTGCACCGCTGCGCCGAGCTGCCGCAGCCGCGCCGCGAACTGGTACGCGCCGGGGCTGGCTGGTCCCGTCGTCTCGGCGTTCTCGATGTACTCCTCGACCCGCTCGAGCGCGGGCACGTACTGATGACGCTTCATATACAGGTGCGCGATCGTCAGCAGCGTCGTGTCCCCCCGCCATGCGCCGGGAACGGACGCGGCTCGCTCGTAGGCCGCGATGGATCGCTCGTAGTCCGCGAGCCTGGCATAGATGAAGCCGTAGAACTTCCAGACCGCGCGCTCTTCCGCCGCGTTGAACTCGTATGTCGCCGCCGCTTCGTCCAGCACGAGCTCGGCGCACAGCAGGTCGCCGCTCGAGGCACAGGCGAGCGCGGGCGCGAGGATGTCCCAGAAGCTCGGCCGCATGGACGGATCGGGAGCGCCGGTCATCGCCCGGTGCTCGCTGCCTCGCGGCGCCGGCGGCGCCGGCGTTTCGAGAACGAACGTGATTCGATTGCGCACGCCCGGCACCGCGACCGCCTCGCCGCCGGCAATGCGCGGCATGTACTTGAACTGGCGCACGGCGTCGAGCGCCGCCCGCTCGAACACCGCATCGGTCGATTCGACCACGGCAGGGTCGGCCACGTCGCCGGTATCGGTCACGGTGAACTCGACGACGACGCTGCCCTCGAGCCCCTGCCCTGCGGCCTCCGGCGGATAGACCGGCGGCACCTTGAGCAGCGCGAAATAATCCCCGTCCGGCAGGCTGCCCGGCCGCTCGTCGGCCTGCGGGGCCGCCCCGTCGAGCCCGGCGGCTGCGGGCCGCGGTGCGCCCGAGTCTCGCTCGGCGCGCGGGGCCGGCGCCGCGGGAACGCCCGCAGGCGCGGATACGCCCTCGCTCGCGCCGCCCGCCGGGGATACCGCAGCATCCGCTCGCGACGGCGCAGCCTGCCCGTTCCGCTCCATCTGCGAGACGATGCCGACCGCGGCGAGCGCGGCGCCGGCCGCCATGACGCCGGTCAGGGTCACGGCGCGCCAGGTGAAGCGGCTCGCGACGCGGCCCCCGACAGCCGCGCTGCGCCGAGCCCTGCCGCTCGATCTCGCGCCGCCGCCGTGCGGGGCCGATTCGGCGGCGGACGGCGACGCTCCGCCCGCCTCGGATGCGTCAGCCGAAAAGCCGGCGCTGCGCCCGCTCTCGGCCTCCGCCAGCCGCCGCGTCTCCGCCAGCAGACCCGGCGGCACGGGCGGCACCGGCCGGTTTTGCAGCACCTGCTGCGCGTGCCAGACGCTGCTGCAGCGGCTGCAGCCTTCGAGGTGGGTGTCCACCTCGGCCTTGCGCGCGGGAGCGAGGCGCGCCACGGCATGCTCGTCCAGGATGCGGGTGATTTCTTCGCAGTTCATGTCAGCTCTCCGGTGGAACCGATGGCTTGGCCTGCCGCGTGGCGGCCGAGCAGCTTCGCGAGCCTCGTCCTCGCCCGATGCAGCCTCGCCGTCAGCACGGTCTTCGCAAGCCCGGTGATCTCGTGCAGCTCCGCCAGGCTGTAGCCTTCGGCGTGCAGCGCGAGAAGCGCCTGCTGATTGCGCTCGAGCTGCGCCCACGCCCGCTCGAGCGGCCCGTTCGACAGCAGCGCGTCGGCCTCCTCGTCGGGTCCCGGCGCCGCGCTGATCATGTGCTCGGACGCCTCGACCTCGCCCGACATCGGCGTCAGCGGCGAGCGCCGCCGACGCCGCGCCCCGTCGACGAAGACGCGGTACTGCACGCGCAGCAGCCAGCCTTTGGCGGAATCGAGATCCTCGAGCTCCGGCAGCTTCGGACAGGCGCGCAGACACACTTCCTGGACCAGGTCCTCGGCATCGGGAGCGTTGCCCGTCAGCCGGTACGCCGCCCGGTACAGCGCGTCGAAGTGAGGCGCGATCAATCTGTCGAAACGACTGCCTGTCGGGGACGTCATCGTGATTCTCGTCCGCTCCGCCTAAGGTCAAAACACGCTCTGTCTATGGTCTAACACGCTCGAACGCCGCCATGCTTACGGGCTGCGGCCGCGAAAAACCGCGCGATCCGAGGCCGGCGGCGGCCCTGTCGGCATCGTACCGGCCCCGCGGCGGCGGGAACGGGCCGCAAGCGTCCCGAGCGCCTCGTCGGCGGCTTCCACGGCGGCAGGGCCGCGGCGCGCCGTGAGCCGCCGACGGCTTGCTGCCCCTCGGCGCCGAGCTGCGGTAGATTCGGGCCTTGGCTCGAGTGTGGTGGTGCCGATGACGAAGAATCCCCTTCTTGCCGCCTCTGTGCTGTTGCCCGCCGCGGCCATGGCACAGGAATTGACGCCGACGCAGCTCGCGTCCCTCGCCCGCCTGTCGGACCCGCAGACATCGCCGGACGGCTCCGCGGTCGTCTACGTGCTGCGCGAGACCGACCTCGAGCAGAACCGCGGCCGCTCGGACCTGTGGCTGCTCGACCTCGGCGCCCCGGGCGCCGAGCCGCGCCGGCTGACGTCGCACGAAGAGAACGACACGGCGCCGCACTGGAGCGCCGACGGCGAGTTCGTCTATTTCATCTCTGGGCGCTCGGGCAGCGATCAGGTGTGGCGCATTTCGACTCGCGGCGGCGAGGCCACGCAGGTCACCGATTACCCGATCGACGTCGCCAGCCTGCTGCTTGCGCCGCACGGCAATCGGATCGCATTCACGGCGCGTGTCTTCCCCGACTGCGAGGACTTCACCTGCACGCGCGAACGGCTCGACCGGGAGCAGGACAGCCCGCGCAGCGGGCTGCTGTACGACCGGCTGTTCGTACGCCATTGGGACGCGTGGAACGACGGGCGGCGCTCGGCGCTGTTCACCGTAGAGCTCGGCGAGGACGGCAAAGCGCGCGGCGCGCCGGCGGAGGTGTCGGGCGATCTCGACGGCGACGTGCCGTCGGTGCCCTTCGGCGGCCGCGAGGAGATCGCGTTCTCGGCGGACGGCGACACACTGTACTTCGCGCTGCGCGAGGCGGGGCGAAACGAGCCCCGCTCGACGAATCTCGACATCTTCAGCGCGCCGGCCGACGGCTCGGCGCCACCCGAGAATCTGACCGCGGCCAACGACGCCGTCGACACGCACCCCGTCGTCTCACCGGACGGCGCCATCCTCGCATGGGCTTCGATGAGCCGCGCCGGCTACGAGTCGGATCAGCTCGACGTCATGGTCCGCGACCTTTCGACCGGCGAAACGCGCAATGTGACCGCCGACTGGGACCGATCGGTCGGCGACCTCGTGTTCGGCCCCGACGCCGCGACGCTGTACGTCA
>JAFGNC010000459.1 GCA_016927175.1 Gammaproteobacteria bacterium
GGCCCACCGATCCGACCGATCCGACGGAGCCGACCGACCCCGGGCCCACCGATCCGGAACCCACCGATCCCGAGCCCGTGAACACGGCGCCCGTGATTTCCGGCACGCCGCCGACCTCGGTCGTGCAGGACACCCAGTACCGGTTCGTGCCGAACGCGAGTGACGCCGACGGCGACGTGCTGACCTTCAGCATCGCCAACGCCCCGTCCTGGGCTTCGTTCGACGCGAGCAACGGCGAGCTGCGCGGCACGCCGGGCGCCGGCGACGTGGGCACGTACAGCGACATCCGCATCAGCGTCACGGACGGCGCGGCGACGGCCGAGCTCGCGCCCTTCTCGATCGACGTGGAGGCCGTCGCGATGGGCACCGCGACGCTGTCGTGGACGGCGCCGACGCAGCGCACCGACGGGTCCGCGCTGACGGATCTCACCGGCTACCGGGTCTACTCGAGCACCGATCCGGACGACCTCGGCTCGCCGACCGACATCGACAACGCCGGAATCACGACATATGTTGTGGAGAATCTGACGAGCGGGACGTGGTATTTCGCCGTGACGGCCGTCGACTCGAGCGGTCTCGAAAGCGACTTCTCGAACGTCGCGTCGAAGACGATCCCGTGACGCCTTTCCGATACATGCGGGTTTCCGGCGCCGACGGCCGCCGGAAACCCGGGAGGCTCGGATGGATGCGCTCAACTGCTTCGACCTGTTCGACGTCGAGTCCCAGCTCACGGACGAGGAGCGGCTGGTCCGCGACACCGTGCGGCGCTTCGTCGACTCGGAAGTGCTGCCGATCATCGGCCGGTGTTTTGCGGAGCATCGATTCCCCGCCGAGCTCGTGCCGCAGCTCGCCGAGCTCGGCCTGCTCGGCAGCACGCTGCGGGAGTACGGCGGCGCCGGCCTCGGCAGCGTCGCCTATGGCCTGATCTGCCAGGAGCTCGAGCGCGGCGACGGCGGCCTGCGCAGCTTCGTGTCGGTGCAGAGCTCGCTCGCGATCGGCGCAATCGATCGCTTCGGCTCCGACGAGCAGCGCGAGCGCTGGCTGCCGGCGCTGGCCCGGGGTCAGGCGATCGGCTGCTTCGCGCTGACCGAGCCGCAGGGCGGCTCGGACCCCGGCAGCATGCGCACGCGCGCCGAGCCCGACGGCGGCGACTTCGTGCTGCGCGGCTCGAAGATCTGGATCACGAGCGGCAGCATCGCGGACGTTGCCGTCGTCTGGGCCGCCACGGCGGACGGCATCGGCGGTTTCCTGGTCGAGCGAGACATGCCCGGCTTCGAATCGCGCGACATCGAGCGGAAGATGTCGATGCGCGCATCGGTCACGTCGGAGCTCTACTTCGACGGCGTCCGCGTACCGCGGCGCAACCGGCTGCCGGGCGCGGCGGGGCTCAGGGCACCGCTCAGCCTGCTGTCGGACGCGCGCTTCGGCATCGTCTGGGGCGTGCTCGGCGCCGCCCGGGCCTGCTTCGAGGAAGCGCTCGAGTTCACGCAGTCGCGCCTGCTGTTCGGGCGGCCGCTCGCCCACACTCAGGCGGTTCAGCTGCGGCTCGCGGACATCGCGCGCCGGCTGACGACGGCGCAGCTGCTCGCGCTCCGGCTCGGGCGGCTGAAGGAGGAAGGCCGCGTGCATCCGACGCAGATCTCGCTCGCGAAGTGGAACAACGTGCGCATGGCCATCGACGTCGCGCGGGACTGTCGCGACCTGCTCGGGGCGGCCGGCGTCGTGACCGAGCACTGCGCGATCCGCCACATGCTGAATCTCGAGAGCGTGATCACGTACGAAGGTACCGAGACCGTACACGAGCTCGTCGTCGGCAAGGAGCTGACCGGTACCGCCGCGTTCTGATTCTGGCGAAGACAAGCGCCCGATGAGACCGGGAGCTACAATCCGGCGACTCGCCCGCGAAGCGGTTCGCGGGATCGCCCGGCGCCGCCGGCAGCCTCGCCGGCCAACCCAGGCTTTCCGAAGGAGACGCTGCCATGACCGCGAGCCGGATCCGCCCCCCTTTCCGCGCCGACCACGTCGGCAGCCTGCTGCGGCCGGAGCGGCTCGCGGCCGCGCGCGCCGGCTGGCAGCGCGGCGAGTCGTCCCGCAAGGAGCTCGAGGCCGTCGAGGACGACTGCATTCGCGAGGCCGTTCGCATGCAGGAGGACGTGGGCCTCCTCGGCGTCACGGACGGCGATTTCCGGCGCGACGACTGGTTCCTCGATTTCATCACGAGCCTCGAAGGCATCGGGCGCGGCGAGAACGTGTTCGAGGTCCGGTTCTCGAACGACGTCCGCTTCGAGACGAAGGCGCTGGCCGTGACGGGGCCGGTGCGCTGCCCCGAGGGCGGCATCATGGTGGAGGACTTCGAGTTTTTGAAGTCGGTCACGAGCAGGACCGCCAAAGTCTGCATCCCGGCGCCATCGATGCTGCACTCGGTGATCCCGCGGGAGAACATCGACGCCGACGCTTACCCCGACGCCGACGCGCTGATGGACGACGTCGCGGCGGCTTTCGCCGACGCGATCGCGGCTTTCGCCGGAGCCGGCTGCACGTACCTGCAGGTGGACGACGTCAACTCCGCCGTGCTGGTCGACGAGAACCGCCGGGCGATGTGGCGCTCGCTCGGCTTCGATCCGGCCGAGCGGCTCGATGCGTTCATCCGCCTGAACAACGCCGCGTTCCGCTCGCGGCCGAAGGCCGTGACGCTCGTCGTGCACATGTGCCGCGGCAACTACCAGAGCCAGTGGTCAGGCGAAGGCGGTTACGACAGGGTCGCGGAGCGGTACTTCGCGGAGTCGGACGTCGACGGCTTTTTCCTCGAGTACGACGACGCGCGCTCCGGCGGCTTCGAGCCCCTGCGTTACATGCCGAAGGACAAAGCCGTCGTGCTCGGGCTCGTCACGTCGAAACGTCCCGAGCTCGAGGCGAGGGACGAGCTGCTGCGGCGCATCGAGGAGGCGGCGCGTCACGTGCCGCTCGAGAACCTGTGCATCAGCCCGCAGTGCGGCTTCGCGAGCACCCGCGAGGGCAACCGCCTGACGGAGGACCAGCAGCGGCGCAAGCTCGAGCTGCTCGTCGACGTCGCGACGACCGTCTGGGGCGAGGTGTAGCCGCCGGTATGGCGTGACGACAGCTCCTTGCCGTTCGAGGAGGCGCGCTACAAGGCAAGGCGCGCTGCAGCTCGAGCCGCGCTCGGCCTACGCCATGCGCGGCGGGGCGCGCTGGGAGTGGCAGCACGCGATCTCGCCGACGAAGGCGCTGCGCAACTCGATCGCGTTCAGAACGTTGCGGCGGACGACCGGCCCGTAGCGGACGAGCGGTACGGGCCGAGCTCGCCGAGCCAACGGCTGCGGCGCATACGGAGACGACACGGCGGGCGGCGGTGATAGGCTGGTCCCGAGCTGCGCATCGCGGCCGGCGCCGCTCCGCGGCAGAGCCGCAGCCAAGGAGAGCGACTCGCATTGGACACCGTGATACTGCTCTTGCTGGTCACGGCGCTGCTGTATGTGATCGGCGCCTACCTGTGGCGGGACACGCCGCTGCACCGTGTGCGGCTGCGCGGCGAGCAGCGGATCGGCGCCGACAGCGCCCGCATCCGCAGGGCTTTCGAGGTGCTCGCGGCGTGCGACCTCGAGCCCGGCAACAAGCTCGACCTGCTCGCCGACGGCGATGCGCTGTTCTCCCGTCTGCTCGAGGATCTGCACGCGGCCGAGCGCCTGATCACGTGGCAGGTCTACTGGTTCAAGCCCGGCGACACCGCGCAGGAGATCGGCGAGGCTCTGGCCGAGCGGGCGCGCGCCGGCGTCGAGGTGCTCGTGCTGCTCGACTACATCGGCGCGAAGGGCCTCGGCGACGAGTACGTCCGCGACCTTCGCGACAGCGGCGTCGACGTGCGGATCTACCGGCCGCCGAGCTGGCGGACGATGTACAAGGTGCCGCACCGCTCGCACGTGCGTTCCGTCGTCATCGACGGCCGGATCGGCTTCACGGGCGGCTTCGGGATCGACGACCGCTGGCGCGGCGACGGCCGCACGCCGGGGCAGTGGCGCGACACCCATGTGCGCATCGAGGGCCCGGCGGTAGACCAGCTGCAGGCGCCCTTCGTCGCCGACTGGGCGGAGGCGACCGGCGAGCTGCTGCTCGGAGAGGGCGTGCTCGAGTCCGCCGACAGCGGCCGCGCCGACGGCCAGCATGCGGCAGTGATGTACGGCTCGCCGTCGCTCGGCAGCACGGCCGTCGAGCGCTTCCTCGCGCTGACGATCTCCTGTGCCGGGCGCACGCTGTACATCACGAGCGCGTATTTCGTCCCCTCGCCGGGCTTTCGCGGGCTGCTGTGCGACGCGGCGGAGCGCGGCGTCGACGTGCGTGTGCTGACGGCCGGCGCGCGTACCGATCAACCGGTGGCGCGCTACGCCGGGCACGCGCACTACGAGGTGCTGCTCGCCGCCGGCGTACGCCTCTTCGAGTACACGCCGTCGATGCTGCACGCGAAGACGATCGTCGCGGACTCGTCCTGGGTGTCGATCGGCTCGGTCAACTTCGACAATCGCTCGCTGAAGCTGAACGACGAGGTGGCGCTGGTCGCGCAGGATCCGGAGCTCGGCCGCGCGATGCAGGAGCTGTTCCTCGCGGATCTCGCGTTCGCGGACGAGATCTCGCTCGACCAGTTTCGCCGGCGGCCGACCCGCTCCCGGGCCAGGGAACGCGCGGCGCTGCTCGCGGCGCCGCTGCTGTGATGCGCGTCGAGTCATCCGGGCCATGGGCCCGCCGGCGGGGCTTCGACCCGCGTCGGAAAGAATGGGCAATGACACGGGGCAATCGATGAACGACGAGGCCGCTGCCCGGCCGACAGAGCGTTCCGCCGCCCGCGGGGCGGCGTCGCTCGGGATCGGCGCCGCGCTGACGGCCGCCGGCTGGGCGGTCATGTGGGGTCTCGTCACGTTCTGGAACCTGTTCGGATTCTGGGCCCTGTGGACCGGCGCGGCGCTGCTGATGTGGGAAGGGTCGCGGCCGGGCTACCCCGGCGTCCGGCGGCACGCGGCGCTCGCGGCGGTGTCGGTGCCGCTGTGGTGGTGGTTCGAGCTCGTCGACGCGCGCACGCAGAACTGGTCCTACGAGAGCCCGTTCGAGCCCGGGCCGTTCTGGTATGTCGTGCTCGGATCCGTCGCGTTCTCGACCGTGGTGCCCGCGATCGTCGCCGCCACGGCCCTGGTGCGGCGCTTCGCGCGCGGCGGCCCGGAGCTTGCGGCGGCCGCGCCGGGTTTCGGGGCGGCCGCGATAGGAGCCGGACTCCTGTTCCAGGCGCTCGTGTTCGCGTTCCCCGCCTTCATGTACCCGTTCGTCTGGGTCGCGCCGTTCCTGCTCGTAGACGGCATCGGGATCCGGCTGACGGGCCGCGGGCTGCTGCCCGACCTCCTGGCCGGCCGCTGGCGCGAGGCGGCCGTGATCGGCGGCGCCGGCCTGCTCTGCGGCCTGCTGTGGGAGTTCTGGAACTACTGGAGCGTGCCGAGCTGGGAGTACGACGTGCCGCTGCTCGGCTTCTGGAAGGTCTTCGAAATGCCGCTGCTCGGCTATCTGGGTTACATTCCGTTCGCCTGGTCGATCGTGCGGCTGGTGGACGTGCTCGACGCGCTGCGGCAACGGAGCCGCCGCGCATCGTCCGCGGCGCGGCGGCACGGATAGCGCGGCGGGCGAGCGCGGACATTACGCGTGACGCAGCGCACAGACCGCCCGGCCACCCGGGCGTATCGTCGATTCGGGAGCGGCTCCTCGTCGAAATGAACCGAGCAGGGATGGAAGCATCGGGGATCCCGCGTCCCGGCGTCGCTCACCTCCTCTATCGCTTCAACACAGGGTGCATACATGTTTGAAATCGGAAAGAAGGGCTCGGACAAGGGCCAGCCTGCGGCGGAACAACCTCATCAAGCGGCGCCGACCGCATCGGAGCCGGCCAGGCGCGCGCCGTCGGCCTCGCGCGAGCCGGCCGTGATCGGCCCGTCGATCCGCATCGACGGCGACGTGCGCGGCGAGGAAAACCTGCTGATCGAGGGCGAGGTCAAGGGTACCGTTCACCTGAAGGACAACAGCCTCGTGATCGGCAGCCAGGGCCGCGTCAAGGCGAATGTCTACGCTCAGTCGATCGAGGTCGAGGGCCTGATGGAAGGCGATCTCTACGCCTCCGACAGGATCAACGTGCGCAAGAGCGCGCAGGTCAGAGGCAACATCACGGCGCCGCGCGTCAGTCTCGAGGACGGCGCGCAGTTCAAGGGCTCCATCGAGATGGATGCCCAGGCCGTCGAGGCCGCGCTCGGCAAGAACCGCAGCGGCAACAGCGTCGCGTCGCTGAACGGCGGCAAGACCGGCTCGCAGCCGGGCAAGCCCGGAGCGGAAGCGAATCCGCCGGGATCGGCCGCGGCCGCGAAACAGCACTGAACGCCCGCGCCGGCAGCGAGGGTCCGTTCGGGCCCTCGCGCGCCCGCCGGCGCGTGCCCTGCCGAGCGCACACGCTTGCCTCTGCGCCGGCTCCGAAACGTACGCCCTGCCGCCGCGCCGAAGGCCCGGCTCGGGATACGAACCCGCAAC
>JAFGNC010000460.1 GCA_016927175.1 Gammaproteobacteria bacterium
CGGGTCTGTGGCACGACACGTCGTTCTACGATGCGCTCGAGGCCCGTCTCGGCGCCGTGTTCGCCTGGTCGATGTATCTGCCGTTCGCCGGCGCGCAATACATACGCGAGGTCCGCGGCCGGCCGCTCGAGGCGCTCGCGAGCCGGATCTGCTCGATGAACGAGGTGCTGCATCTGCCGCCGTGGATGACCGAGTGGCTCGTCAGCGAAGCCGGCCGCTGCGGCATCGACGCAGCCGTCGTGCTGGTTCCGCCCGACAACCGGCTGTCGCAGTCCGGCACGCTGCTCGCGAGCGAGGCCCTGCGTGCGGCCGGCGTGCCGACGCTGCTGCTCTCCGCGGACATGGTCGACGCGAGCACGTGGGATCGGGATGCGGCAGTCGGCTTCGTCGAAGACTTCCTGCGCCGCGAGGTGACGAAGTGAAGTGGCGGCTCGCCGCCGTGCTGCTGATCGCAGGCTGCGCTCGCGGCACGGATGATTCCGCCGTTCCCGATACCCGCCCCGAGCCGGAGGAGTCCGCCGCGGGCAATACCGTCCCCGGGACGATGGCGTCTGCCGCCGGCGCTGCGCTCGCCGGAACGGCCGGTTCTGCCGTTACCGAGCTCGTCTATGCGACGCCGTACAGCCCGACACATCCGTTCAGTCGCGCGGATCGGCGCTGGATCGATTTCGTCGAGTCGCGCTCGAACGGAAGGCTGCGGATCCGGCCGAACTGGTCGGGCGCGCTGCTGTCGTCCGAGCACTCGATGATCGAGCTTCGGCACGGCGTCGTGGACATCGGTCTGATCACGCCCATCTACGTCAAAGGCGGCGTGCACCTGATTCGCACGCAGTCCGGTTTCTACAGCGGCGTGCGCGGCATCGAGGAGCAGGTCGCCCTCTACCACTGCCTGGCCGACGGCGATCCGCAGTTCGAGCGCGAGCTCGAGGGCTTGAAGGTGCTGGCCGTGCAGGGCGGAAGCCTGCCGGGGCTCGTCACCCGCGATCGGCCGGTGACCTCCCTCGATGACCTCAGGGGGCTCCGTATCCGAGTGCCGACTGAGTTGCTGAACGTGATGCGCGATCTCGGCGCGGATCCGGTCAATATGCCGATGGGGGAGGTTTACTCGGCGCTGGCGAAGGGCATCATCGACGGCGTGGTCGCGCCGACGGATACCTTTCGCGCGCTGTATCTCGCGGAAGTAGCGGAGTACTACACGCCGCTCGCCGTGCCGAGGGGCGCGTATCCGGCAAGGGCGATCGGGACGGAGCGCTGGCTCGAGCTGTCGGAGACCGAGCGGAGCGTGCTCGAAGCCTCGATTCCGGTCTGGGAGGCGGCGCTCGCGGAGGAGAACCGGCGCGCGCTCGAAGAGGGCTGGCAGTACGCGGTGGAGCAGGGCGTCGTCGAGACGGCGATAAGCGCCGAGGACCAGGAGCGGTTCGACGCGCTGTACTCGCGCGAGGCCGAACGCAACGCCGCCGCGCTGTCGCGCTACGGCATCGACGGGACTGCGGTGCTGGCGGCCGCGCGTGCGAGTATCGGCGCGGACGGCAGCATCCATTGCGAGGAGGGGACCGAGTGAAACGCGCGCTCGTGGGGCTCCGCGTTGCGGATTTCAGTCACGTGATGGCGGGGCCGTACGCCACGCATCTGCTGCGTCTCCTCGGCGCCGAGGTCATCAAGATCGAGTCACCCGAAGGCGGCGATGCGATGCGCTACTACGGCGCGGACCGGCGCTACGACGGCATGGCGCCTGCGTTCATCGCAGTGAACGCGGGCAAGAAGTCCGTCGTCCTCGACCTGAAGCAGGCGGAGGACCTCGGTCGCGCCCGCCGTCTGATCGAGCGCTCCGATGTGCTGGTCGAGAACTTCAGGCCGGGCGTCGTGCAACGGCTCGGGCTCGATTACGCGGCCGTGAAGCCGTTGAAGCCCGATATCGTCTACTGCTCCGTGTCAGGCTACGGCCAGTCGGGGCCGCGCCGCGACTGGCCCGCGATCGACAACATCGTGCAGGCGACGAGCGGCATGATGAGTCTCGGCGGCGATCCGGACGGGCCGCCGACCCGGGTCGGATTCCCGGTCGTCGACACCCTGACGGGTCAGACGGCGGCGCTCGCCATTCTCGCCGCGCTGTTCCGCAGGGAGCGGAACGGGGAGGGCGAGTACCTCGACATCGCCATGTTCGACGCGACGGTGGCCTTCATGACGTCGGCGGTCGTGCCTTATCTCGTGACGGGGCGTGCGCTCGAGCGGACCGGCAACACCGGCTACAGCGGGCAGCCGACATCGGCCGTCTTCCGGGCCGGCGACGGACGCTACCTGTCGCTCGGCGTCGTGCAGCAGCGCCAGTTCGAGCTGCTGGCGCGCGTTCTCGGCCGGGACCACTGGCTCGAGGATCCGCGCTTCAGCGATCCCGATCGCCGGCGCGCGAACGCGAAGGATATGCAGGCCGAGCTCGACGCAGTCTTCGCCTCCCGTGATGCGGCCGTGTGGGAAGCCGAGTTGAGCGGAGCCGGCATCCCGTGCGGGTTGGTGCGCAGCGTGGGCGAGGCGGTCTCGCTGCCGGGCCTCGACGAGCGGGCGCTGCGAGTGCCGCTGACGATTCCGGGGCTGCCCGGGACGGAGCAGGTCGAGGTCGTGGGTCCCGGGATAGTCGCGAGCGGGGGGAGCGATGAGTCACTGGGTCCTCCGCCGAGGCTCGGGGAGCACACGGCGGAAATCGTCGAATGGCTGGATCGATGATTTGCAGGGTAGAAGCATCCTCAACTGTCCGATGTAACCCATTCTAACCTCGCGGATTTCTAGCGCCAGAGCGATTCCGAAGTCCGCACCCGCCCTAAAGGTAGTCGCATCGTTCTTTTATTCGGGCCATAACGCCCTCGAGCAGGTTCTAGGACCGGAGGAGCTACGCAGCGCGTGGAGACCGCTCCCAGCTGTCTGGGAGGTTGTGCCTGTGCGCGAGCGGCCGGCAGCTGTCGGCTGATGGACAAGTGCAAGGCTGGCCGGTTCAAGGCGAGGCTGCAGCTGCATGAAAACCCGGTTTAACGTGCCGAGAACCGTTTCCAATGGGTGGTGGAATCTGCGAGCAACGCAACGGATGGCCGGCGATGGTGAATGGTGATCGCGTTCCCGGTAATATTGATGAAAGGAGAGGAAAAGGTAGGGTACGCTTAAACCGGGCGAAAGGGGATTTACAGAAATTATGGCTAGCAAAGCAGAAAGGCCTGGTTAAGTGTATTTCTGTCCCTTGAACCCTTAGGCCGCAGTAGAGATGTCGCTGGCCATCGCACTTTTCGCAAGCTCGCGCCGGAAGGGGAATACTGGCCGCCTCATGGACGAAGTTGCGGAAAGGCTAGATATCGACGTTGTCGACCTCGCGGAAAAGAGTATCTCCGCTTATGACTACGAGCATCGTAACAGAGATGACGACTTCGAAGAGTTAGTGGAGGTCGTGCTCAGACACGAACAAATCATCTTCGCATCGCCGGTCTATTGGTACGCTGTCAGTCCTCCCATGAAAGTCTTCTTAGATCGGATATCGGATCTCCTGGATTTGCCCGATCTGCTTGAGAAGGGGCGTCAGCTAAGAATGAAACAGGCCTTCGTGTTGTGCACCTCCGTATACGAGCAAGTACCTGAGCCGTTTATCGGAGCATTCCGAGA